>JBDTIW010000046.1:0-3696 GCA_039936215.1 Caulobacteraceae bacterium
CCGTCCTTCTTCAGCGCCGCCGTCTCGAACGCATCGGGAACCTGCTTGGGGGCGTCGGCGCCAAGGCCGTGCCAATCGAGGTCGAGAAGGGCGGCGGCGAGGATTTCGGTGGTGGCGTAGCCGTCGCCATAGGTGCGGGCCGCCTTGATCTTGTCCACCAGCGCGTGGGGCATGGCTTCGCCGGTCTTGTAGTGCCGGGCGTAGTGGGCGAACACGGTGGGATCGAGCGCCCAGTGTTCGTTGAACTGCGAGGGGAACTCGATAACGTCGGTGGGCAGGTTGAAGCCGTTCTCGCTGGGATAGTATTGCACCGAGAACATGGCGTGCAGGGCGTGGCCGAACTCGTGGAACATGGTGGTCACGTCGTCGAAGCTGATCAGGGCAGGCTCGCCGGCGGCCGGCTTGGTGAAGTTGGCCACGTTGACGATCACCGGAGGCCGCTTATCCAGGCCGCTGGGCTGGTTGATGAAGTTGCACCAGGCCCCGCCGCTCTTGTTGGGACGGGCGAAATAATCGGCGTAGAACAGGGCCAGGGACTTGCCGTCGGCGTCGAACACCTCGAAGACGCGCACGTCGGGGTTGTAAACCGGCAGATCTTTGCGTTCCTTGAAGGTGATCCCGTAGAGCTGATTGGCGGCGAAAAAGACGCCGTCCTGGAGCACTCTGGTCAGCTCGAAATAGGGTTTGACCTGCGAATCGTCGAGGCTGTACTTGGCCTTGCGCACCTGGTCGGCGTAGAATTCCCAGTCCTGGGCGCCCAAGGTGAAACCGCCCTTCTGCTGATCGATCAGCGCCTGGATCTCGGCCGCTTCGCCGCGCGCCTTGCCGGTGGCGGCGGGGACCAGGTCGGTGAGCAGCTTCCTCGCCGCCTCCGGATTCTTGGCCATCTGATCGACCATCACGTAGGCGGCGTAGTCGGGGAAGCCGAGCAACTTGGCCTTTTGCGCCCGCAGTTGGGCGAGGGTGGCGATGATGTCGCGCAGGTCGGTGGGGCCCGCGGCGTCGCCGCGCGCCTCGGAGGCGGCCAGGACGCGGGTGCGCAGGGCGCGGTTCTTGAGCGAGGCCAGGATCGGCTGTTGGGTGGTGTTGGTCAGCACGATGACCCATTTGCGGTCGAGTTTTTGGGCCTTGGCGGCGTCGGCGGCGACGGCGATCTCGGCGTCGCTCAGGCCGTCCAACTCCGCCTTGTCGGCCACCACCACGGCCCCGGCGTTGGCGGCGGCCAACAGCCGGCTCTGGTATTGCGCCTGTAGAGTCGCGATCTGGCCGTTGATGTCGGCCAGTTTGGCCTTGTCGGGGGCGGGAAGCTCGGCCCCGGCGTGAACGAACCGGCGATAGTAGCGCAGGACCAGGAACTTCTGGTTGTCGTTGAGGCCCAGGCCCTCGCGCGCGTCGTAGAGCGTCTTCACGCGGGCGAAGAGTTTGGGGTTGAGCAGGATGGCGTCGTTCAGGGCCTGAAGTCGCGGCGCCTCGTCCTGATTGACCTTGTCCAGGGTGTCGGAGGTGTTCGACTGGGTCAGATTCTGGAACAGGTTGTTGGCGCGGGTCAGAAGCTGGCCGGCCTTTTCCAGGGCGGTGATGGTGTTGTCGAATGTGGGGGCGGCGGGATTGTCGGCGATCGCCTGCGCCTCGGCCCGGTATTGCGTCATGCCCGCCTCGATGGCCGGCTGGAAATCGGTGTCCTTGATCTGGTCGAACCTCGGCGCCTCGAAGGGGAGGGGGGAGACGCTGGCCAGGGGATTGCTGGCCGGCAGGGCCGATGGCCCGGACACGGTGTTCGGAGCGGCCAGCGCGGCGGCGGGAAAGAGCAGCAGGGCCGCGAGCGATGCGGCTTTGAACGGCGGGCGGCGCATGAAGAACCTCTTGTTGCCACGTGGGGCCGCCCGTTGGTCCGATTGTCGGCCATGATCTCGCGGCGGGGAGGGTTATGAGCGCGCCCCGAGCGCCTTGTCCAGAGCGGCGCAGCGTCGCGTCCGGATGATCCCGAAGACGCGGGCTATGGCGCGGCGATAAGTTCCTCGAAGGTCTGTTCGGCCTTCAGGCCGGCGAGGTCGCGGTGAAACTGCGCCACCGCCAGGGTCTTGCCGGCCAGGGTGTAGGTGACGGTGGCGCCCGTCTCCAGCGCGCCGTCGATGCGGGCGTCGTCGAACTTTTCCGCATGGCCGATGTAGGCGATGGCCAGATCGTATTGTTCCGTCCAGAAGAAGGGCACGGCCTCGAACCGCTCGCGGACGCCCAGAATGTTGCGCGCCGCCGCCTGGCCAAGCCGCTCGGCCACCACCCAATGCTCAACCCGGATCGCCTGGCCGCTCAAGAGGTCGGGCCAGCGGGCGATATCGCCGGCGGCCCAGATTCCGGGCGCGCTGGTTTGCAGGAATTCATCGACGATGACGCCACGGTCGATGGCCAGTCCCGCCTCCTTGGCCAGATCGATGGCCGGCCGGACACCGACCCCGACGACGACCAGATCGGCCTCCAGCCTCTCGCCGGTCTTCAGAACCACGTGATCCGCGTCGATGGAGACGGCCGTTGTGCCCAGATGAAAGGTCACGCCGTGTTTTTCGTGGACGCCGCGGATGAATGCGCCGACCTCTCGACCCAGAACCTTCTCCATGGGGACGGCCTCTGGCGCCACAACGGCTACCGCGACGCCGCGCGCCCGCAACGAGGCGGCGGCTTCCAGGCCGATGAAGCTGGCCCCGATCACCACCGCCTTTTTTGCCGCCGCCGCCGCCGCCGTCAGGGCTTCGCCGTCGGCCTGGGAGCGAAGACAATGGACGTGGGGCCGGTCGGCGCCGGGCAGGTCCAGGCGGATGGGCTCCGCGCCGGTAGCCAGGAGCAGGGTGTCGTAAGCGAAGCGTGCGCCATCCTCCATCTCCACCGCCCGGCCGGCGACATCGATTCGCTTCACCCGCGCGTTCAGCCGCAGGTCGATGCCGTGGTCGGCGTAGAAGGCGGCCGGCCGCAACGGGTTGAACGCCGCGTCCGCCGCGCCCGACAGGAAGCCCTTGGAAAGGTTGGGGCGGTCCACGGGCCGGTCTCCATCGGCGCTGAGCAGGGTGATCGCGCCGCCGAACCCCTCCCGCCGCAACGTCTCGGCCGCCGCGGCGCCCGCCGCCCCGCCGCCGACGATCACCACCGACTTGGGAAGGTCCGGCGCCGATAGTTTGGGTTTGGCGGCGATGTCGAGTTTCTCTCGCACGAACACGCTCTCGCCGACCCGTTCGACGGCATAGCAGTTCACCGGATCGAGGGCGGGCGGACGCAGGGGCGCCCCGGTGCGCAGGCTGAAGCAGGCGTGGTGCCAGGGGCAGCGCACGGTCTCGCCGACCAGCAGTCCCTCATTGAGCGGCGCGCCGTAGTGGGTGCAGACGGCCCCGATGGCAAACACCGCCTCGCCCCGTCTGGCCAGCAGCACCGCCTCGCCGGCGGCGTGGCCGAGCAGCATGGTCCCGTCGGCCAAGTCGGAAAACGCCACGCCCTTGGCGAGGTCGGGGCCGGAGAGGGGAGAGGGGGAATCGCTCATGGGGTCGCCCATCGATGTAAGATCAAGGGAACCCCGCGCGCGACGATCTGTTCCGGGCTAGAAGCCTTTACATGCCGACTTGGCCCACTCTTCCCCGCCGCGTCCTGCTTCGCCTCGCCGGCGCGGGCCTCGCCGCCGCGCCCCTGCCGGCCTTGGCCCAGAGCGAGGGC
>JBDTIW010000047.1:0-5848 GCA_039936215.1 Caulobacteraceae bacterium
GGCGGTAGGACTGGAGCACGATATCCTGGAAGCCGTCGAGTTGGACATGAGCGACCATACGGTCCATTGCGCGACCAGCCATCGGCCCCGTCCGCGTTAAGATCCGACCAAGCCGGCCGGCCTTTGAGCCGAACGGGAGTCGCCCCTCCGTCCATGCCGCCGGCGACCGTTGCGATGACGAGGTTCCGGTAACACCAGGTGGAAGCGAGCGCCTTGACCTGCCTTGATCGCGCTCGCGCCGCCGCCGCTCTGTGCGGGGTCACGCGGCTGGCCGATATCACCGGTCTCGACTCCATCGGCCTGCCGGTCTTCCAGGCAATCCGGCCGTGGAGTCGGGCGCTTAGCGTTCATCAGGGCAAGGGCCTGACGCCTCTGGCGGCGAAGATGGGCGCCCTGATGGAGGCGGTGGAAAGTCACAACGCGGAGATGTTCGAAGCCGAACGTCTTGACCGCTCCTTTAACGCTCTGCCGCCCGGCGAACGGGCGCCGAGCCCGGCCGATTTCGCCGCCGATCGCGACGACGCGCCGGATGGGGACGAGGCCTTGTCCTGGGTGGCCGCGCGGCGTCTGACCACCGGCGGAACGATCTGGATTCCCTTCGACGTGGTTTCGCTGGATTTCACCAGGGTGGGCGACCGACGGCTCGATCGCTCCAGCATCGGTCTGGGCGCGCGTTTCGATGCTGGGGGCGCCATGCTCACCGCGATCCTGGAGGTGGTGGAGCGCGACGCCGATCGCGCCTGGCGCGCCACCTCGGTCCAGGAGCGGTCGATGCGGCGGGTCGACGCCGGCTCCATTCCCTATCCGTGGTTTCGAAGCCTCGGGGACCGAATTGCCGGTCAAGGTCTTTCCCTGACCCTCTATCACCTGCCCGCCGTCATCGAGGTGGCCGTGTTCATGTGCGAGATCGCCGACCCGGCGGCCGGGAAGGCGAGCCGGCGTATCGCCGGAGGCTCCGCGGCGCATCCCAGCGCCGAAGAGGCGTTGCTGAAGGCCGTGGCGGAGGCCGCGCAGTCGCGCCTGACGGCGATTTCCGGGGCTCGCGACGACATCTTTCACCCGAACGACCAGGGCCGCCGGCCCCTCGGCATCGGCCTGGGCCTGCCGTTGCCGCCAGGCATTCGCTCACGGACGTGGGATGAGATCGCTGGCCTGTTCGACCCCGCCGGCGACGTCACCGCCGGCGAATGCGCGGCGCGCCTGGCCCGGGCCGGATATCCCGACGCGGCCGTCATCGATGTCTCTCCGCCTCATTTCGCCGCCAGGGTGGTCAAGGCGGTGGTTCCCGGGCTGGGGGCGTTCGGGCGGACTCGACGGCCGCCGGAGCAGCCCGCGTGACTCCCGGACTGGACGACAAGATCGTGGTGTTCGCCGGGCCGTCCCTGCCGCCTGAAAGCCGGCCATCGAACCCGGCCTTCGAATGGCGCGCCCCGGCCATCGCCGGCGACGCCTATGCGCTCGGAGACGCGCGGCCTCGAGCGGTGGTGCTGATCGATGGCCTGTTCGACGATTGGCCCGCCATAAGGCACAAGGAGCTGCTGCATCTTGTCGGCCTCGGCATACCGGTGATCGGCGGGGCCAGCATGGGCGCGTTGCGCGCCGCCGAACTGCACAGGTTCGGCATGATCGGGGTGGGGCGGATATTCGCCGCCTTCGCCGCCGGTCGCCTCGACGCAGATGATGAGGTCGCGGTCCTGCACGGGCCGGCTGGCCTGGATTGGGCGTCCTTGACCGAGCCCCTGGTAAACGTCCGGGCCACGCTTTTGAGCGCCGCGCGCCAGCGAATCCTCGATTTTGCCGCCGCGCGGGGCCTTCTCGAAGCCGCCCGCGCCATGTTCTACAAGGAGCGCACGTGGCAAACCCTGCTGGGGCGCCCGGCCGTGCGGGCGGAAATCGCGGGTGGGCGCCTGGGCGTATTCGAGCGATGGTTGCCCCACGGCTACGTCGATCTGAAGCGCATTGACGCCCTGAGTTGTCTTGAAGCGGCCTTGGCGTTGGCCGGCGCCGCGCCCCCGGCCGCTATCGCGCCGGAGACGCTTTTTGCCCTGGCGCTGAGCGATCAGGTGGTCGCCGGCCTCATGCCGGGGCCAGAATCCCTCGCACGGCGGTGAGGAAGCGGCGCTGGACCTCGGCGGACTGGAAGGGGTGGTGCCCGGCGACCCAATCGACGACGGCGTCGGGCGTCATGGGACTTGCCGGCCAGATGTCGGCGATCGCTTGCCGCGCCATCTCGATCTTGTCGTCGCTTGGGCGCCCGGCGGCGTGCGCGATCATGGCCTTGTAGACCAGCGCCCAGATGTCCGGCTTGGCGATCAATTCCAGATAGCTGGCCGCCAGATCGTGGTCGCCCTGCACGAACGACAACAGGCCCAGATCCATGAAGAAAAAGTCGTCGGGCTCGGGATTGAGCAAGAGATGCCGATCGAGGAGCGTGCGCGCCCTTTCGGTCTCGCCAAGAAACAGGAAACCATAGCCCACCTCCATCACACGGCGGGGATGAAATGGGTTCAGAGCGAACGCCTGTTCCAGATAGGTTTTGGCGGTGTCCCACTCGCGCCGCCGCAGGTAGCACCAGCCGGCGATGGTGTAGCCATGAACATGGCCGCGATCCAGGGCGAGAGCGGCCTTGGCGAGGTCCAGGGCGCGGGCGCGATGCTCCGGCCCACTGCTGCCGGCGCGGGTCAATCCAAAATCGGTATTGTAGAGTTTGGCGAGCGGCAGGTAGGGCAGCGCAAAGCTGGGGGCCGACGACACCAGATTCTCGAACAGGTCAGCCGCCGCGCGAGCTTCGTCGAAGGATCGGGCGCGGGAGGCGGCGTCCTGAGCCAAGATGTAGCGGCGATAGAGGGCATCGGCGGGCAGCTGGCTCGGATTGCGCACCAGATCGGCGTCGATCGCGGGTAGTACGGCCCCGATCACCTGGGCGATGATGCAATCGATGGTCTCGACCATATCGAGGCCTGGCGCCTCCAGCCGATCGGACCAGACCACGTGACGGTCGTCGATCCGCAAGAGTTGGGCGGTGAGGCGCCCACCGCCCTGACCGGCCCGGAAGGTCGCGCCCAGCGCATAGGCCGCTCCGAGGTCGGCGGAGAATTGCTCGTTCAAACGGTCGATCGGTCGGGGATCGGCGACAATCCGCAGGTCGCGAAACCGCGCCAGCCCCGACACCACCTCGTCGCGCAAAGTGGAAGCGAGCTTGGCTTCGTCGCCAGTCGGATCGCTGGCTTCAAAAAACGCGACGACCACCAGCGGCGGCGATGCCACATCCGTGGGCCGCGAAAGCCTCCTGGGAGCCTCGGCGACAATCCTGGGTTCCGGCGGCGTGCGCAAGTCGGCCATGGCCAGGGCGTCGCGGGCCGCCGCGCCGGGGGCGACGCCGAATTCCTTGTCCATGGCGTCCCGCAGGATCGTGAACCGGCGGTGGGCGGCCATGGTGTTGCCGGTCGCGGCGTCGGCCCGGATCGCCGACGTCGCCACGGCCTCGTCCAACGGATCTCGTCGCAGAAACGCCTCGGCGACGGCGCGAACCTTTTGCCAGTCTCCGGCGGCCTCCAATCTCTCCAGTTGGCCCTGAACACCGGTCGATATCGACTGGTCGATGCGCGCCCTGGTCTGATCGAGCCAATCCTGGAACAGGCCGCCGATCTCGATGTCTTCCAGCAGCCGCCCGTCGCCGAGCGAGCCGAGAGCCGCGATCAGCGCGTCGGCGTCATCGCTCGCCAGCGCGCCCTGCAGATCGCCGACGTCCGACGCCATCGACGGAGCGCGGATGGCGATCCGCTCGCGGCCGATGTCCAGAATATCCAGCCCCGCGTCCGCCAGATTGTCCCTGAGCTCAAGCAGGCACTGGCGCAGGCTGGCCCGCGCCTGCGCCTCCCCTCGATCGCTCCACAAGAGGCCGCATAGACGCTCGCGGGTCGCGCCATGGTCGGGGGCGAGAAAGAGATAGGCCAGCAACCCGCGCCCCCGCCGGCTGGAGATGGCCGCCGCCTTGCCGTCGGCCAGCACGAGCCGGAAGCCGCCTAGGAGCCGAAGCCCCGCTCGATCGCGAGGGGCCGTCAAGTCCGCCATGCTTTGGTCGCCGCCGCCAAACCGGGGAAGGACCGATGCTAGTCGAATGATTGGCCCAACGCCACGGCCTGGCCGGTTCGCCCGCCACGCGACGACCGCCCGCCGGGACGGGCGGCGCCTACTCCTCGCGTCCGAAGCCTTCCTGACGGCCGGCTCCGCCCTCGACCATGTCGGCGGCGGACTGGGCGCTGGAGGCGCGGTCCTCCTCGAACTGCGAGGCGATGACGTTTTCGCCCCGCGCCTGGCGCTCGGCCTCGTCGGGGCTGCGGGCGATATTGATGTTGACGCTCAGCGTCACCTCGGCGTGCAGGCGGATCTTCACGGGATGGACGCCCAAAGTCTTGATGGGCTTGTCCAGCACCACCATGGCCCGGTCGATCTTGCCGCCCTCGGCGTTCACTGCGTCGGCGATGTCGCGCCCGGAGACCGAGCCGTAGAGTTGGCCGCTCTCACCGGCCTGGCGGATCATGATGTAGGCGGTCCCGTCCAGCGTCTCGCCGGATTTGGCGGCCACTTCGCGGGCCTTGGCGTTGCGCGATTCGATCTCGACGCGCTGGCCTTCGAAGACCTTCATGTTGCCAGCGTTGGCGCGCAGGGCCTTGGAGCGCGGCAACAGGAAGTTGCGGGCGAAGCCGTCCTTCACCGTGACCACATCGCCCAGCGCCCCCAGGCGCTCGACGCGTTCGAGCAGAATGACTTTCATGTCCCTGGCCCCCTATTTCACGACGTATGGGAGCAGGGCGAGGAAGCGGGCGCGCTTGATCGCCTGCGCCAGCTCCCGCTGCTTCTTGGCCGAGACGGCGGTGATGCGCGAGGGCACGATCTTGCCGCGCTCGGAGACGTAGCGCTGCAGCAGCTTCACGTCCTTGTAGTCGATCTTGGGCGCCCCGGCTCCGGAGAAGGGGCACACCTTGCGCCGGCGCATGAAGTTGCGGCGACCGCCGGCGGCGGGGGCGTCGGGAACGATGGTTTCGTCGGTCATGGTTTCTATACTCCCAACGCCGGGGCCGGAACGTCCTCGAAGCGCCGTTCGCGCTCGCGGTCGCGCCGGGCCAGCACGGGGGAAAGTTCGAGATCGAGCGCATCGACCCGCACGGTCAGAAAGCGCAGCACGTCCTCGTTGATGGAAAGCTGCCGCTCCATTTCCTTGACCGCCGGGGCCGGGGCGTCGATGGCCAGCAGGGAATAGTGGCCCTTGCGGTTCTTCTTGATGCGGAAGGTGAGGTTGCGCAGACCCCAGTACTCGATCTTGGCGATATGGCCGCCGAGGGATTCGATGAGGGCCTTCAATTCTTCGTTCAGCGTCTCGGCCTGGGCCGGCGAGATATCCTGTCGCGCGATGAGCACGTGCTCGTATGCGGGCATGGTTTCCTTCTTCCGATGGGGAGGGCGGCGTCGCGGGCGCTCGGAAGACGCGCACACAACGATGGCTCTAGCCGCGGCGGCCGGGAGGCTCCCGAACCCTTTGACGCTCCGCGAAAAGACCGCTCTTCGTGAGGGAGGGGGGCTGATACACGGCGACCGGCCAGGATGCAAGATGGTCTTCCGGAGCGCGGGCATCTCGCCCGCTCTTTTGCGCCAATGCTGGCTTGAGGCCAGCGCAGCGAGCGGAATCGTTCGGCCGCGGTGTTACGACGGATGCGCCGTCCGCCAGGCCTTCACCGCCGCCAGGGTCTCCGCCACGTGCTGGTTGGGATTCAGGTTCGAATAGGCGAGGAGAATCTTGCCGCCCGGGGCGATGACATAGGATGTGCGGTCGGACCAACCGGGGCGC
>JBDTIW010000048.1:0-9408 GCA_039936215.1 Caulobacteraceae bacterium
TGGGCGGCGAGGGCCAGGGCGAGCCCCGCCGCCATCGCCCGCCTGGCGCTGGCGACGAGCAATAGAGCCGCCCCCGCGCCGCCCGCAGCCAGGAACAGCACGGCCGCCGTCCAGCCCCAGGCGGCGCCGCTCCAGTCGCCGAGCCTGGCCATGGCCAGAGGCCCGGCGGCGGCGAAGGCGGCGGCGGCCAGACCGATCAACACCGCCCCGACCACCCGGCCGGCACGGCCCACCGGCTCGGCCAGGGCGCGGGCCATCAGCCACGCCAGGGCGCCGTAGAGGGGCAGGGTGTAGTGGACGAGCTTGGTGGGGGCGACCTCGAACACCAGCCACGATGGAATGAGCCAGCACAGGGCGAAGCGCACCGCCGGCTCGGCGCGGGCGCGCCAGGCCGTCACGGCGCCGGCCGGCAGGAGCAGGCAGGCCGGGAAGATCAGCAAGGGCAGGAGCAGGGTGTAGAAACCGGGCGGCGCGCCATGGCCCTCCTGATCGCCCATCAGCTTGGGGGCCAGGTCGCCGCCCACCGCCGCCCCCCAGAAGGCCCCGTCGGTGGCTACGGTGATGGCCATGGCCCAGGGGCCGACCACGGCGATGAGAAGGATCAGGCCCCAACCCCAGCCGAGGGTCTTCAGCCACGCCACGCGCCGGTCCCACAGACAAAGGGCGGCCAGGGTCAGGACGACGACCATCGGTCCGATGGGTCCCTTGACCAGGACCGAGAGGGCAAGGGCGGCCCAGAACAGGGCGCGGGTTCGCCAGCCGGCCGACGGTCCATCGCGGGCGGCCAGATAGAGCCGCGCCAGGGCCGCCATGGCCGCCGTCACCGCGCCGCAAAGCACGCCGTCGGTGGCGGCGATGGCGCCTTCGGTGGCGAGCATGAAGCTCCCCCCCAGCATGGCCCCGGCCAGCAGCGCCCCGCCGGGCTTCAAAAAGGCCGCCGCCCCCCAGGCGCAGGCGGCGGCGGCCAGCATGGCGCCCAGAAGGGAGGGGACGCGCCAGGCCCAGATCTGGCGATCCTCCACATGCGAGAGCGCCTGCACGGCGGCGGCCTGCAGCCAATAGATTCCCACCGGCTTCTTGAACCTCGGCGTATTCTGGAAATGGAGGGTGACGAAGTCGCCACTCTCCAGCATCTGGGCCGAGGCCTGGGCGAAGCGCGCCTCGTCGCGATCCAGCGGCGGTAGGGCGATCAGGCCCGGCAGGGCGGCGACCAGGGCCACCGCCGCCGCCAGCAGCGGCCCGCGCCAACCTCGTCCCCACAGGTCCAGACGGTCCGCGAGCGTCATGGCGCCTTGTTAGCACGATCTTTGGAAACCGGGCTTTTCGGTTATGAGGGGGCATGACGCCCGGCCCCGCTCAAGACATCTCACCAGACATTTTCCCGGAAATCTCCATCGTCGTGCCGGTGTTCGACGAGGTAGGCGCCGCCGCGCCCCTGGCCCGCGAGATCGCCGCCGCCTTCGCGGGCTGGGCGTTCGAGATCGTCTTCGTCGATGACGCCAGCGGCGATGGCACCCGGGCCAGCCTGGCCACCGTGGCCGAGGGCATCCCCCAACTCCGCGTCCTTTCCCACCATTGCAACGCCGGCCAGAGCCGGGCCATCCGCACCGGTGTCCTGGCCGCCCGCGCGCCGATCGTGGTCACCCTGGACGGTGACGGCCAGAACGATCCGGCGGACGCCCCTGCCCTGGCGCGCGCCCTCCTGGCCGGTCCCGCCACCCTGGGCCTGGTCGGCGGCGAGCGCGTCGGCCGCCGCGATTCGGCCTCCAAGCGCTGGGCCTCGCGCCTCGCCAACGCCATCCGCCGCCGCCTTCTGAACGACGGGGCGGTTGACACCGGCTGCGGCCTCAAGGCCTTCCGCCGCCAAGCCTTCCTGCGGCTTCCCTATTTCGACCACATGCACCGCTATCTGCCGGCGCTCTTCCTCAGGGAAGGCCATGAGGTGGCTTTCCATCCGGTCAGCCATCGCGCGCGCCGCACGGGGCATTCGAAATACACCAACTTGGGACGCCTATGGCCGACCGCCTCCGACCTCCTGGGCGTCATCTGGCTGCGCGCCCGCGCTCGCGACCCTGGCGGGGTGGAGGATTTGGGTTAGACTGGGTTGAATAAGGGGAGGCGCGACGCGAACCGGCAACTCGACCGCAACCGGGTTCAGATTTCCGTTTCCAGCCCGTCGCGTCCCTGTCTCAGCAGTTCATGAACCGCCTCGATTATCGCGGCGTTGTGGTCGGGCAGCTTTTCGGCGCGAGAGGGATTGCGCCCGGCTTGGCGGGCCAGTTCGAACACCTGGTCGGCCGATTGGATGCGGTGTTCGGCTTCGAGAATGCGCAGAAAGTCCATGGTGCTGAGTTCGACGATCCGCTCCCGGTCGCGCACGACCACGCGCCGAAGCACGGCGCTCTCCTCGCAGAGCAGCACGGCGCGCTCGTCGCCGACCAGACGATCCGGCTCCTCGATCACCTCGACCGCGGCGCGTTCACCGAGATTGGCTTCCCTCAGATTTGGCATGGTGGCGCGAGCGGCCTCGAAAATCGCATAGGTCTTCGTCGGCGCCAGTTCGATACGCCCCCGACGAGTCTTTACCCACTCGATGATGTCTTGCGCGCCGAGCTTGGCGGCGTCGTGCGTGGCCTCATAGAGCACCGCGTCCGGGATGATGATGTCAGCCTGGGCCAATAGAAGATAATCGAGACTGTCGGCGACCGCGAGGGTGATCAGGGGGCCGGTATCGACGACGAAAAGCTTGAGTCTATGGCTCATGCGCCGGGAACAGCCATTCGCGGGCGCGCGCCAAACGCTCTTCGCGGCCGCGTCGCGAAGCTTGCGGCAAGGGCAGGTCCCACTCGCTCAGCAGGCGGAGCACGTCGCCATAGGTCGCGTTATGCAGCCGCCGGCGCAGATCGACGGCGCCAAGCGCCCCGGCCGCATAGGCTTGCAGGGCGGCGATTTGAGGCTGGGTCAGCTCCGTGGACATGAGGTTATTCATATCACGATTTCGGCGATGCGGGTTACGGTTCACGATGGCCAGAATTTGGTCGCCGCCGCCCCCGCCACCGCGGAGCCTGTCGTCGGGCCGGCCTTTGGCCGGATCCGGGAGCGATCTCCCTCCCCCGTTTCGCAGGGGGGATCAGCGGCGGAGCCTAAAACGACTGGGCGACCAGGCCGGTGGCGACCAGGGGGAGGCCGACGAGGACCAGTATGTTCATCAGGCTCAGCGCGAAACGATCGACGATGGCGATGATCTTGGTGGCGGTCATTGGAAAGTTCCTTGAATTCGAGTTTCGGCGGCGGGCGCCGTCGGTATGACGCTCTGGTAGGTCCGCATCGTTTTTCGATCAAGTTACATATTGTTTATCGATATTAAATTCTCGCAATATATGAACGATCGGACAGGGAATCTCCAGCTGTCGGATGGGCTCGCGCGCGCGGCCCGACGGCGGTAGAAGGCGCGATCGAAGGAAGGATCAGACCATGGCCGACGCCCACCCAAACGCCCTCGTCATCGGCGCATCGCGGGGGATCGGGCTGGGGCTGGCGCGGGAATTCGCCTCGCGCGGCTGGAGGGTGACGGCCACCGTCCGCGACACGGCGGGCGCGGGCGACCTGAAGACGGTGGCGGAAAGCTCGGCGGGCGCCGTGCGCATCGAGACGGTGGACACCGCCGACGCGGCCTCCGGCGAGGCCCTGCGCGATCGGCTGGGCGAGGCGATGTTCGATCTGGTCCTCGTCAACGCCGGGGTCGGCGGCCCGGCCAAGAATCCGCGCACCGTGTCGCGGGACGAATTCGCCCACCTGATGGTGACCAACGCCCTGGGGCCGGTGCGCCTGGCCGAACTGCTGGCGAAACGCGTCGCGCCGCAAACCGGCGTCGTCGCCTTCATGACCTCCCAGCTTGGCAGCATCGCTAACAACACCACTGGCGGGACCGAACTCTACCGGGCCAGCAAGGCCGCCCTGAACTCCATGGTCCGCAGCTTCGCCGCCCGGCACAGGGACAAGGGGCTGGCGGTTCTGGCCCTGCATCCGGGCTGGGTGCGCACCGACATGGGCGGCCCGAACGCGGCCATCGACGTGGAAACCAGCGCGCGGGGCGTCGCCGAGGTGGTGGAGCGGGCGCGCGGCGACCGGCGGGACGGCTTCTTCGACTACAAGGGCGACAAACTGCCCTGGTGAACCAACCGGGGGCGCGCCGACGGTCGGGCGCGAACGGACGGCTTCACGTCGGTCTCACCACCCCGGGTCTTCCCAGGTCGCATTCGAGGGCGGCGCGGTCCCAGGCGGCGTTGTCGGCGGCGGCGGCGTAGGCCGAGGTCAGGAAGGACAGAACGGCCTGGTCGGGATCGGCGGCCATGCGCGCGACCTCATAGGGCAGCAGATATTCGCCAAGGCCCGTGCTGTAGAAGGCGCCGGGCGGGGCGATGGGGGCGGCGCGAAATCCTGGCGGCTCCGGATAGGCGTATGAGTAGAAGGCCGGATAGTCGACGCCGCCGCCTCCCGGCCAGAAGCCGGCGCCGCTGACCTCGTGCGAATAGGCGTCCCGGACCACGGCGTCGGGCAGATGCGGCACGCCGCCAGGGTGCGGCGGCGCGGCGCGGCCGGAAAACCGGGTCACCGCCAAGTCGAAGCTGCCCCAGAAGAAGTGGACCGGACTGCACTTGCCCAGAAAGGCGGTCCGAAACAGGCCAAGCAGGCGGTCGGCCTGGATGAGGATGCGCCAGAAGCGCCGGGCGTAGTCGGGGTCGTAGTCCCGGGGCCGCCGATCCTGCCTGAACGGGATCGCGTCGGCGATTTCGTTGGGGGCGCCGTCGATGGCCACGGGAACGCCCAGATCCGCGAGCGACCGCATGACCCGGTCGTGGAAAGTCGCCACCGACATCGGCTCCAGGCGAACGGTCTTCATGCCGCCCGCCGACGTCCTCACGCGCAGCGTCTGATCGATGAAGTCGAACTCCATGTCGAAGCTCTGGCCGCCATGCGCGATCGGCCCGGTCCCCAGGCCGCGGGCCGTCACATAGAGCGGCACATGCCACGAATGGTTGAGCCACGGCGTGCGGGCCAGACGCACCTTGCCGACGATCTGGGTCCACAGCCCCAGCGTCTCGCCGGTCTCCTTCCACGCCGCGTACGGCAGGGCGGGCCAAGCGGTATCGTCGGCGGGTGGCGGTGCGAGGGTCATGGCCGTGGTTTCCGAAGCGGATTCAACCAAACCGGATATGGGACCCGCGCCGCCGGCGGGCAAATGATTCATCTTTGCGGCCGATGATATAGGGAGGATCGAAGGAGGGGAGGAAGCTTGGAGATGTTCGCCGCCGCGCCCCTGCTTGTCCTGCCGGTGATCACCTACAATCTTTTCGTCCTGACCTTGGGCGGCGGCTTTCAGATCCGTGACGCCCACGCGCGGCTGACCGCCCCGCTCTTCCAGTTGACCACCGCGCCGGGCGGCGTGTGGCCGGTGAGCGCCGCCGACCTGCTGCTGGCCGCCTCCCTGGTGGTGCTCTTCATCGAGCTGCTGAAATCCACCGCCAGCCGGCGGCTCGCCGTGGTCAACCATTCGCTGGCCATGGTCCTCTTCCTGGTCTGCCTGGTGGAGCTGCTGCTGGCCCCGGCCTTCGCCACCTCGACCTTCTTCCTGATCACCCTGATGGTGCTGCTGGACGTCCTGGCCGGCTTCATCGTCACCGTCGCGACGCCCCGGCGGGAGGTCGAGGAGCGGGAGTATCAGTAGAGCGTCTTAGGGTTCAGGCCCCGATGTCCTTGGGCTTTTTCGCCTTCTTCTTTTTCTTCTTGGCGGGCTTGGCCGGTTTGGCGGCCTTGACCTTGGGGGTCTTGGCTGGCTTGGCCTTGGCGTCGCCCGGATGGTCGGCGGCGGCGGCGAGGGCGGCGAGGGTCTTCAGGAAGGTGTCGCGCTTCTTGGGGGCCAGGAGGGCCAACAGGCGCGCGTCGGCGGCGGCCGAGGGTGCGGCCCCGACGCCCAGGGCGGCGCGTCCGGCCGGCGAAAGCCTTACCGTGTTGGCCCGCGCGTCGGTGGCCGAGCGCCGACGCTCAAGCAAGCCCTTGGCCAGCATGCGGGCGACCAGGTCGGCCAGGGTCGAGCGGTCGATGCCGGTGGCGCGCACCAGATCGTTCTGGGTGCCGCCCTCGGCGACCGCTGCGGCGGCCAGGACGGTGAACTGGCGCTGGGTGATCGCGGCGGGGCCGGCCGCCTCGGCGCGAAAATCGAGCGCCAACTGCAGCGTCCGATGCAACAGATGGGTCGCCGAAGCCCCCAGCCCGTCGCCGGTGAACTTGGTCTTGCCCTTGGCCATGGCGTCCTCTGCCCTGCCGCCGCGCGATCCGCGTGGAGGCGACCCTAGCGGAGTTTCACGTCGGTTTGAAGACAGACCTTCCGTGCTCGGAGCCTCAGAACCCTGGATCGGGTGGTTCCGGCGTCTCCACCTCGTCCGGCGTCCGGCTGTGCTTGAGCAGGAAGGGGGTCTGGGCGAGGGCGAACACCACTGCCGCGACGAGGATCACCACCCGGAAAACGCCCCAGGTGACCTGGGTCTGGGTGTGGCGGACGATCTCGTTGGCGATGGCGCAGGCCCACCAGAAGGCGCCGTAGCGCAGGGCGAGGACCGCCCAGGCCTTGTCGGTCAGATGGAAGGCTCCGCCGAGAATGTATTTGAGAGGGTTCTTCTTGAGGATGAGGCCGCCGAACAGGATCGCGCCCAGGGCGCCGTCGACGATGGTCATCTTCATCTGCAGGATGTCGGCCCGATGCAGGAAGAGGCTGGCGCCGCCGAACACCAGGGCCAGGACGCCGGTCACGGCGGGTAGCGGGGCGATCCGGCGCTCGACGATCAGGCCGACACCAAGCGCCAGGGCCGCGCCGCCGACCACGAACCAGGTGGCCACGCGAAAGTCGTGGGTGACGATGAGGACGACGAGAAAGGCGACGGCCGGCGCGCCGTCGATGGCGTAGCGCAGCCAGGGGGCGGCTTTGGGGGCGAGGTCATCCATCGACGGTCGCCTCCAGGCCGACCAGGGAGCGGGAGAAGGCGCGGGCGTCGAAGGGTTGCAGGTCGTCGATCTCCTCGCCCACTCCGATCAGCTTGATCGGCGAATCCGAGGCCTGGGCGACCGGCACCAGCACTCCGCCGCGGGCGGTGCCGTCGAGCTTGGTCATGACGATCCCGGTGACCCCGATGGCGTTGCCGAAGATGTTCTCCTGGGCCAGGGCGTTGCGCCCCACGGTGGCGTCGAGAACCAGCAGCACCTCGTGCGGGGCGTGCGGATCGAGCTTGCGCAGGACGCGGATCATCTTGGTCAGTTCGTCCATCAGGCCCTGCTTGTTCTGCAGGCGGCCGGCCGTATCGATGAGGAGCACGTCGTAGCGCTCCGCCTTGGCCCGTTCCAGGGCGTCGTAGGCCAGGCCCGCGGCGTCGGCGCCGGGGGGGCGGGAGAGGAAGTCGGCCCCGGCGCGGTCCGCCCAAACCGCCAGTTGCTCCACCGCGGCGGCGCGGAAGGTGTCGCCGGCCGCCACCAGCACTCTGGCCCCGCGCGCGGTGAGGTCGGCGGCGATCTTGCCCAGGGTGGTGGTCTTGCCCGAACCGTTGACGCCGATAAAGAGGACCACGAAGGGGCGCGGGCCGGCCAGCGGATCGAACCTGCCCTGGCGAGGGATGAGTTCGGCGGCGACCGCCCGCGCCAGGGCCTCCTTCACCTCCTCCTCGGTGGACGAGCGGCCGAACCTCTGGGCGCCGAAGGCGGCGGCGATGCGCGCGGCGGCCTGGGGGCCGAGATCGGCCTCGATGAGCATCTCCTCCAGGCCGTCGAGCTGTTCCTGATCGAGGGGGCGCGCCACTAGGACCTTGGCGACTTGGGCCGTGACCTGACGGGAGGATCGCGACAGGCCCTGCGTGAGCCGCTGGAGCCAGCCGCGTTTGGGTTCGTTCATGGGCTAAGCCGTGTAGCGAAGGCGCGCGCGCGCTTCCAGCCGCGCCACGCGGCCGTCGTGATCGGCGACAAAGCCATCGATGATACTTCCCGGCGCCGCGTCGCCTTCGAAGGCGACCTGCATGAAATCCTCGGCGCGGGCGAGGCCGGGGCGCTCGACCAGGGCGCGGACGGGGCGGCCGTGCTGGCGATCGAGATGGCGGACCAGGGCGGCGTCGCCGGCGGCGCGCAGGCGCCCGGCGCGCGCCTTGACGGTGGCCGGCGCGACCGCCGGCATGCGGGCGGCTGGAGTGCCGGGTCGCGGGCTGTAGGGGAAGACGTGCAGGAAGGCGAGGCCGGCCTCCTCCACGAAGCGCAGGGTGTTCTCGAACGCCGCTTCGCTCTCGGTGGGAAAACCGGCGATGAAGTCGGCCCCGAAGGCGACCTCAGGGCGGACGGCGCGGACAGCGGCGATCAGGGCCAGGGCTTGCCTGCGCGAATGGCGGCGCTTCATGCGCTTGAGGATCAGGTCGTCGCCCGACTGCAGGGAAAGGTGCAGGTGAGGCATCAGGCGCGGCTGGCTGGCCAGGGCGGCCATCAGCTCGGCGTCGATCTCGGCGGCGTCGATGGAGGAGAGGCGCAGACGGGGAAGCTCCGGAACACCCTCCAGGATCGCGCCGACCAGCCCACCCAGGGTCGGCGCGCCCGGCAGGTCGGCCCCCCAACTGGTCAGATCGACGCCGGTGAGCACGACCTCGGCGCAGCCGCCCTCGGTGAGGGCGCGCACCCGCTCGACCACCGCCGCGGCCGGCGTCGAGCGCGAATTGCCGCGGCCGAAAGGGATGACGCAGAAGGTGCAGCGATGGTCGCAACCGTTCTGAATCTCGACATAGGCTCTGGCCCTTTGGGCCGGCGCGCCGATGGGATGGGCGGCGGCCTGGCGCGCCGCCATGATGTCGTCCACGCGCACCCCGCTTTGCAGCAACGCACCGGGGGCCGCCTTGTCGGCGTTGCCGAGCACCAGATCGACCCCGGGCAGGGCGGTGAAGGCGGCCGGGTCGATTTGCGCGGCGCAGCCGGTGACGATCAGCCGCGCGTCCGGCCGCGCCCGAGCCGCCTTGCGGATCGCCTGCCGCGCCTGCCGCACCGCCTCGCCGGTCACCGCGCAGGTGTTGAAGATCACCGCGTTGGCCACCCCGTCGGCCGTTGCCCGGGCGCGGATGGCCTCCGACTCATAGGCGTTGAGCCGACAGCCGAAGGTGACGACCTCGACGTCGGCGTCGTAGCGGGGGCTTCCAGGCAGGCCTTTGGGCTCAAGATGCGGGCTGGAAGCCCGCGCTACGGCTACGGTCACTCCCCCTCCCCCACCATGAACGCCTCGAACGCCGCCTTGTAGTCCGGATGCCAGCGGCTGAGCGGGGGGCGGTTGTGGATGAGGTCGCCAGCGGCCCAGGCGATGCGTTTGTTGTCCATCTCGCGGGTGACGTCGTT
>JBDTIW010000049.1:0-7173 GCA_039936215.1 Caulobacteraceae bacterium
GACTTCAGCGGCGCCCACGCCGCGCCGTCGTCGAACGACACGAAGGCCCCGCGCTCGGTCCCGGCATAGAGAAGGCCGCGCCGCGCCGGGTCTTCGCGCACCACATTGACGGCGTTGAGAGAGCCGCCGTCGGCGAGGCCGGCGACGATGGCCGTCCAGGTCTTCCCGCCGTCGCGGGTGCGGTAGAGGTAGGGGGCGAAGTCGTCCAGCCGGTGGCGATCGACGGCGATGTAGGCGGTGTCGCGATCGAAGTGGGAAGGTTCCACCACGCCGATCTTCGACCAGGCGGTGAGGCCCTTGGGCGTGACATCGGTCCAGTTGGCCCCGCCGTCGCGGGTGCGCCACACCAGGCCGTCGTCGGTGCCGGCCCAGATATCGGAGGCGGCGATGGGCGAGGGTCCGATGGCGTAGACCACGCCCTTGCGCGGACCTTCGCCATGGTCGTCGGCGGCGCTGGCGGCGTCCAGGGTGGCCGGCACGCCGGGGTCGGGACGGGTGAGATCGGGGCTGATCGGGCTCCAGCGCTGGCCGCCATCGGTGGTGCGGAAGAGGCGCTGGTTGGCGAAATAGAGGGCGCGGTCGCGCTTGCCGAACACCAGGGGCAGGGTCCAGGTCCCCCGGTACTTGTCCGGGAAGGCCAGGGTCGGATCGATATCGCGCACCTGGCCCGAGCGCAGGTCGAGCCTGTCCACCCGGCCACCGTAGATCAGGTCGGGGTCAGCGGGGTCGGGGGCGATGTTGTCGCTCTCGCCACCGGCCGCCGATTCGTGGAATTGCGTCATATTGACGCCATCCCAGCCGTCGGTGCGGCTGGGTATGTCGGCCGCGCCGCTATCCTGCTGGGCGCCGTAGACGCGGTAGGGAAAGCGGTTGTCGGTGGCCACATGGTAGAACTGGCCGGTGGGCTGATTGTACCACGAACTCCACGTCGCCCCGCCGTTCAAGGTCACCTGCGCCCCCTGGTCGGAGCCCAGGATCCGGCGGTCCGGATCGGTGGGATCGATCCACAGGCTGTGAAAATCGTCGCCGGTCGGGTCGCCCTTGACCGGCGCGAAGGTGCGCCCGCCATCGATGGAATGCAGGACGACGGTGTCGCACACCCAAATTTCGTCGGCGTTGCGCGGGTTGACCGTCAGTCCACTGAAGTACCAGCCGCGCGACCAGATGCGCGGATCGCCGTTGATCTTGGCCCAGGTCGCCCCGGCGTCGTCGGAGCGGTAGAGGCCGCCTTGTTTGGCGTCGATGAGGGCGTAAAGGCGGCCGGGCGCGCCTTGCGCCGTCGCCAGGCCGATCCGGCCCGGCGCGTCGGGCAGGCCAGCACCCGTCAGCGGTTTCCACGACAGGCCGCCATCGCCGGATCTATAGAGGCCGCCCCCCGGCCCGCTCGACGGCGGATAGACATTCCACGGCGGCCGGCGGGTCTGCCACAGGGCGGCATAGACCGTGTTCGGATCGTCCGGCTTGAAGGCCAGATCGACCGCGCCGGTGTCGGGGTTGGCGTAGAGGGTTCGCCGCCAGGTCTTGCCGCCGTCGGCGGAATGGAAGACGCCGCGCTGGGCGCTGGGGCCATAGGGATGGCCGAGCACCGCCGCCAGCACCACATCGGGGCTGCGCGGGTCGACGAGAATCCTGGCGATCGACTGGCTGTCTTCGAGCCCGCTCGCCGCCCAGGTCCCGCCCCCGTCGGTCGATTTGAACATCCCCACCCCCTGGGCGATGTCCGAGCGCATGTCGGCCTCGCCGGTCCCGGCGTAGAGCACCTTGGGGGCCGAGGGGGCGACGGCCAGGGCCCCGATCGAGCCCGCCGGGGCGTCGTCGAACACCGGCGTCCAGGTGCGTCCGGCGTCGCGGGTCTCCCACACCCCGCCGTTCACCGCCCCGAAATAGAAGTGCAGCTTGCTGTCGCTCGCCCCCGCCACCGCCAGCACCCGCCCCCCTCGGAACGGCCCGATGGAGCGCCAGTGCAGAGCGCCGTAGTCGGCGGGGGTCACCGGCGCGGCCAGCGCTCCACCCGCTATCAAGCCCACAAGGCCAATCGCCGCCGCCCATTTCATCGCCATTCTCAAGCATCCCCAATCGATTCGCTGTTGTCTACTCTAGTGCAATGCTGGACCCGGTTGACCCACCCTCGCCGTCATCCCGGAAACGGCGAAGCCGTTATCCGGGACCCAGGGGCAACAGCCCGGATTGCCCCGACGCGCTTCTCGCGGCTGGGATGAATTTGCCCGTGGCCTCTGGGTCACGGCTCTCCGCGCAAGAGCGCTCCGGCCGGGATGACGATCGGGGTGGGTGAACCGTCCCGGAACGTGTTCCAGCCCGCTCCGCGTTCCCGGCAAGAATTGGGTTCAGCGGAAACCTCACTGGGCAGTCGGCGGCAACAGGGCGCTGCGGTCGCGCCCGACGTCGCCCTCGTCCCAGTAGCCCTTGCAAGGCGCGTCCAGCATCGCGTTCGGGGATTTGGCGATCGCCGCTTGCAGTTCGGACGCCACCTCGGCCGCCCGCTGGTCATTGTGGCGATCGCCGAGAGTGGGTTCACCGCCGTAGCGAAGTTGGGCCAGAAGAGCGATCATCCGCGTCTGGTCGTCCAGGGCGTCGGCGAGGCGTCCTTCCTTGGCCAGGGCGCAGGCGCGCCGCGAGAAGGCCCAGGGGTAGTCGGGCTGTTCGACCAAGCGGGCGGTGAACTCGGCGACGGCTTCCGCGTTTCGCCCAAGGTTGGCCAGGATCCAGCCTCGATAATAGTGGGAGGTCATGCCTTTCTGGGGCCCGGCGCGGGCCGCCAGGTCGTCGAGGGTCGCCAAGGCTTTCACATTGTCGCCCATCAGGCGATAGGCGTCGGCGATGCGAACGGAGGTCCAAACGGCCTCCTTTGGCCACTTGGCGGCCATGGCGCGAAAGACGTCCAGGGCCTCACCATAGGCGCCGAGGTCTTGAAGAAGGCGCCCCTCGTCATAGGCGGCCGAGGATTCATCCGGCGAGAGGGCGCGCCAGGCGCGAAAATCGCCGAGGGCCAAGACAAGCAGCCGGTCGCGATCAAGGCCACGCGGAAAGCCAAGAATGCCCTCGTACTCGGCGTCCTCGCCGCGGGTCTTCAGGGCCAGGGCCCGCGGACCGAACGCCAGGTCCGGCGCGGCGAGCGCCTCGCCCAGAGCGACCCGCGCCGCCGCGAAATCGCCGGCGTCGCCCAGGCCCACGCCCCGCGCCAAGTCCGCCTCGGCCTTCGACAGCGGAGGGCCTTGTGGAGGCTCGTGGGCCGCCCCGGCGATGGTCTTGCCGTCGAAGACCAGGTCGCGGAAATCGAACCTCGCCTTGACGGGGTCGGCTTCGATCGCGCCGCTGTCGATATCGTAGTGGACGACGAGGCTTCGTTCGCTCTGCGCCGACGCTCTCAGTGCCGCGAAGACGGCGTCCGGGTCGGGCAGATCGTCAACCTTCACCTGGAACCGCAGATTGGTTTGCTGCAGGGTGAACCAGACCACGCCATTCTCAGCCGCGCTGTCATCGACTATGCCGACGACGGCCGCGATGGGTAGCCCGGGCGCCGGCGCTGCGCAGGCGCTCCCCGTCGTCAGGGCGGCCAGAACGACCCCGGCCGCGAATCTTCGGATCGTGTCGGACTTCAACGCAGAGTCCTTATCTGGCGAAAAGAAGCTACAGGAATTCGGGTCCATAGAGGGTCGAAGCTTCGGCGCGTCAACGCGTCAGTGCGAAAGGCCGGAGAAAAGCGCGTGAGCCAAGAGACCATACTGATCCGCGCCTTCGAGCCGGAAGACATTCCCGCCTTGACCGAGATCCTCAATCAGCCCTCCGGCCTGTCGGGGACCTTGCAGCTTCCCTACGTCAGCGTGGCGGCGCGCCGCAAACGCCAGGAAGCCAGGACCGGCGCCGACACTCAGCTCGCGGCGGTGATCGAGGGCAAGGTGATCGGCTGGGCCGATCTGCGCCCCGAGCGCAATCCCCGCCGCGCCCACGCCGCCTCTTTCGGCATGGCGGTCCACGACGCCTACGTCGGCCGGGGGGCCGGACGGGCGTTGATGGCGGCGCTGACCGACCAAGCCGACCGCTGGCTCAACTTCCGGCGCCTGGAGCTCACCGTGTTTTCCGACAACGCCCGGGCGATCGCTCTCTACGAGCGGTTCGGCTTCGAGCGCGAGGGACTGCTGCGCGCCTACGCCTGGCGCGACGGCACCTACGCCGACTGCCTCGTCATGGCGCGGCTACGCCTGTAGCCGCCGCGCCATCACCCCCCGCCCGTCTTGAATCAGTACGGGTCGGGGAAGCGCAGCAGGCCCTTGAGGGGCTGGCCGCGGATGATGCCATAGGCATGGTAGAACAGGCCGTAGGCGTCGATGGCCGAGAGATCGGGGAAGACGCAGACGTCGAGCACATCGTTGACGTTGGTGCTCAACACCCAACCACCTCCGGCCAGGTTGACGCCGCCGAACGAGTCGGTGCCGCCGACCTGCGCGCAATAGCAGGAGCCGGGGCCGCCTTGGCACTGGTGGAGATTGATCTTCTTCTTCGCATAGTAGGCCAGCGCCGCCAAGGTGGGCCGTGTCGTCACCAGGGTGGTGAGCAGAACGTCGATGTGGGTGGACCCGTCCTTCGACAGATACTCGCAGAAGTCGCGGGGGTAGGCGAGCACCAACGGGTTCGCGCCATTGGTCCCGTATTCAGGCACGCGGCGCTGCACCGAGCCCCCGGTGGCCGTGCAGTAGAGCGGCGGATTGACGGTCGGCGGTGGGGCGGCCGAGGCGGTCGCGGCAAGGCCGGCTTGCGGGACGGCGAACAGCAGGCTGGCGATGGCCAGCAGATATTTCAGCATAGGAAAGCTCCTCCCAGTTTTTTTCACGGCGCCACCGTAGCATCGATTCATCGTCGCGGGGACTATCGCCGGCCCTTCCCATGGCCAAGACCCCCAAGCGTCCGCCCGATCTCCAACCTCATCGCGTCATGGTCGCCGGCGTGCGAGCGTCGCGACGCTTCGATCCAGCGCCTGGCATCCAGACGCGTCAGGTCGAGCGGGTGTCCGGCGCCCTCCGCCAACCGATCGAGATAGAGGAGTTGGGCGCGCCCGTTGCCTTTGCGGAAGGGGTGGACAGGGTTGACATCACCCATGATGCGCCCGGCGGCGGCGAAGTCCGCGCGTTCGAGTCCGCGGAGAAAATCCGCCTTTTCGAGCCGCCCGTGAATGTCGGCCATGCCGGTTTCGATGAACCGCCGGAACTGAAACTGGCTGCCGCCCTTGGCGCTCGCTTCGACTAAACTGATGGCGTGCCCATAAGTTACGTCATCCCGGACGGAGGATTGCGCTCTTGCAATCCGCAGATCCGGGACCCAGGGGCAACCGCCCAGATTGCGCCGACGCGTCTATCGCGGCTGCGATGAATTTACCCGTGGCCCCTGGGTCCCGGCTCTTCAGCCTGCAAGGGGGCAGGCTTGCGGCCGGGATGACGCAACTGGGTGGCAAATTAGCTGAAGCAAGCGACTAGGCGATCTACCGCCTGATCACGACAGAGCGCGAAGGTCGGCCCTCAGCCGCTCGGGGTCCGTGCCGGTGAGGCGTATCGCCACCGCCGCGTGGGTGGTCTCCCAGATCGGGACGGCGCTGGCCAGCAGGGCCGATCCCGCCGTCGTCAGGGCGATCAGGCGGCCGCGCCCGTCGGCCGGATCGGCGCTCAGCGCGACCAGGCCCCGGCGCGCCAGCGGTTTGAGGGCGGCGGTGAGCGTGCTGCGGTCCATGGCCAGCAGTTCCGCCACCGCGCCCATGGCGGCGGGCGCCGGCCGGTTGAGCGACATCAGCAGGGAAAACTGCCCGTTGGTCAGGCCGACCGGCCGCAAGGCCTCGTCGAAGCGCCGCGCCAAGCGCCGCGCGGCCCGCCGCGCGTGCAGGCAGAGACAATGATCGCGCACCCGAAAGGTGGTCTCGAAGGGAACGGTCGGCGCCTTTGACACCGCCCGATCATGTTGATATCAACGCAACTTGTCAAGGCGCGTGGCGCCTGACGCCGTTTTGCAAACCCGTGCGACAGGAGAGGCCAAATGCCCAACAATTTCGTCTGGTACGAACACATGACCACCGACCTGGCGGCGGCCGAGGCCTTTTACGGCGCCGTGATGGGCTGGACGGCCAAGGACTCGGGCATGGCGGGCATGCGCTACGACCTGCTCTGCGTCGGCGACAAACAGTTCGGCGGGGCCATGGCCCTGCCGGCCGACGCCCTCGCCGCCGGAGCGCGGCCGGGATGGATGGCCCATGTCGGGGTCGACGATGTCGACGCCTTCGCGGCGCGGGTGAAGGAAGCCGGCGGCGCGGTCCATCGGGAGCCGCAGGACATTCCGGGTGTCGGCCGTTTCGCCATGGTCGCCGATCCGCAGGGCGCGATGTTCTTCCTGTTCATGGGAAACGGCCCGGCCCCCGAGCGCCCCGCGTTCGGCGCGCCCGGTTTCCCCGGCTGGCATGAACTGCACGCCGCCGATGGGCAGAGCGCATTGGCCTTCTATTCGCGCCTTTTCGGCTGGACGAAGGGCGAGACGCACGACATGGGCCCGATGGGTATCTATCAGCTCTTCACCGCCGGCGCGGCGCCGATCGGCGGCATGATGACCAAGGCGGCGGACACGCCGGCGCCCGTCTGGCTCTACTATTTCAATGTCGATGACATCGAGGCGGCGGCGGGGCGGGTGAAAGGCGCCGGCGGCGAGGTTCTCATGGGTCCCCACGAAGTTCCGGGCGGCGGCTGGATCGTCCACGCCCGCGATCCGCAAGGCGCCCTGTTCGCCCTGACCGGCCCTCACATGTGAGGTTGCCGCCGTACGCCCCCTCCGTCACGGCGCGAGAAAGAGCGCCGCGCCATCTCCCCCGCTTCGCGGGGGAGGATTGAAGGAAGGGCGGGCGTTTTCGCTCATTCAATCCTCCCCCGTCCTCTTGCGGGGGAGGGGGACAGCGAAGCGGTGGAGGGGGCGTCAGGCCGCCTACCCCTTCGCCTTGGCAAAATACGTCTCCGCCGCCGCCGGGAAGGCGCCTGAGCGCACGTCGTCGGCATAGGCGCGGGCGGCGCGGGCGATTTCGGCCTTGAGGTCGGCGTAACGGCGCACGAACTTGGGCGTCCAGTCGAACAGGCCCAGCATGTCGTCGGTGACCAGGATCTGGCCGTCGCAGCCGGCCGAGGCGCC
>JBDTIW010000050.1:0-7101 GCA_039936215.1 Caulobacteraceae bacterium
GCCACGAAGCCGTCCCGCATCATCAGCAGGCTGTAGATAGCTTCCTGCGCCCCCGCCGCCCCCAGGCTGTGGCCGGTCAGCGACTTGGTCGAGGAGATCAAGGGGGCGGCCTCGCCGAACACTTCACGCACCGCCGCCATCTCCTTCAGGTCGCCCACCGGCGTGCCGGTACCGTGCGGATTGAGATAGTCGATCCGCCGGCCGCCGGCCTGAGCCAGGGCCAGGCGCATGCAGCGCGCCGCCCCTTCTCCGGACGGGGCGACCATGTCGAAGCCGTCGGAGTTGGCGGCGTAGCCGACGATCTCGCCGTGGATGGCCGCGCCCCGCGCCCTGGCCCGCTCCAGGTCCTCCAGCACCACCATCCCCGCCCCCCCGGCGATCACGAAGCCGTCGCGGTCGGCGTCGTAGGGCCGGCTCGCCCGCGTCGGCTGATCGTTGAAGCCCGACGACATGGCCCCCATGGCGTCGAACAGGGCCGACAAGGTCCAATCCAGCTCCTCGCAGCCGCCGGCCAGCATAACGTCCTGGTTGCCGAGGCGAATCTGCTCGCAGGCCGCCCCGATGCAGTGGGTGGAGGTCGCGCAGGCCGAGGCGATGGAATAGTTGACGCCCAGGATCTTGAACCAGGTGGCCAGGGTCGCCGAGGGCCCCGAACTCATCGCCTTGGGGACGGCGAAGGGGCCGATACGCTTGACGCCCTTGGCCCGCGCGGTGTCGGCCGCCTCGACGATGGCGCGGGTGGAGGGCCCGCCCGACCCGACGATCAGGCCCGTTCGCTCGTTCGACACCTCCATCGCCGACAGCCCCGCGTCGGCGATGGCCTGTTCGAAGGCTAGGTGGGCGTAGGCGGTGCCGGCCGCCAGAAAGCGCGCCGCCCGCCGGTCGACCAGGGCCTGCCAATCGATGTTGGGCGCGGCGTGGACCTGGCAGCGGAAGCCCAGAGCGGCGTATTCCGGCGCGGCGACCACCCCCGAACGCCCGCCCTTCAGACTAGCGGCGACCTCATCGACGCCATTGCCGATCGCCGAGATTATGCCCATGCCGGTGACGGCTACTCGCCGCATGACAACTCCTCCCGCGTCCGGCCGGCCGGTCTTCAGACCAGGTCGGCGGCGTTGAACAGGCCGACCTTGAGGTCGCGCGCCTCATAAATAGGCTTGCCATCGGCCTCCAGAACCCCGTCGGCGACGCCCATGACCAGCTTTCGCAGGATCACCCGCTTGAAGTCGATTCGATAGACCACTTTGGCGATCTTCGGCGTCACCTGGCCGGTGAACTTCACCTCGCCCACCCCCAGCGCCCGCCCCCTGCCTGGCGCCCCCGACCAGCCTAGAAAAAAACCGACCAGTTGCCACATGGCGTCCAGGCCCAAGCAGCCGGGCATCACCGGATCGCCGATGAAATGGCAGTCGAAGAACCACAGGTCGCGGCGGATATCCAGTTCGGCGGTAAGGCATCCCTTGCCATGGGATCCGCCATCGCCGTCGATCATGGTTATGCGGTCGAACATCAGCATCGGCGGATAGGGAAGCTGGGCATTGCCCGGCCCGAAGGTCTCGCCCCTGGCGCAGGCCAGCAGGGCCTCGCGATCGTAGCTCGTCTCGGTGGCGCGTTTCATGGAGGGCGCCCTAGCACGGCGCGGTCGCATGTCTCAACGACCCAATTCTTCAGCGGCATTGCGCCGCCGGCGCCAGGCCCCACACCTTCGCCGCCTCCAGCCAACCGGCCACGCCCCCCGCCCTGACCTTGCACCAGGCGCCTTGGCATTGCCGCAGCGCCGCCAGGGCGCGGGCGTTGAGGAGCCCGGCCTCGGATCCGCCGCCGCCGGGCGTCTTGAACAGGGGAAGCGGCGCGCTTCCCAGGGCCATCACCATCCGCCGGCCGTCGACCATGGAGCGGTGGACCCACGCCGCCCCGCCGTCCGGGTCGCAGATGCGCCGCCAGTCGGTGGTCTCGGCCACCACCTGCACCGGCAGGCCCTGGACGCGGTAGACCCAGATGGCCGGATAGTCCGCGCCCGGGCCTTTGCGGCCGTAGACCTCGCCGCGCTTGAGGCTGACCCAGCGCGGCACGCAGAAGCCCGACACCGTCCTCGACCACACCGCCGCCGGACAGTCCTTGCCCTCGCCGACGTGCCCGCCGCAGCCTCCCAGAGCGAGGACGGCGAAGGTCGCCACGGTCCAACCCGTGCCCCGCGATCGCAACATCGCCCTTGCCTGACCGCCAAAAGCCGTTTTGGGTAGGGACGCGACATCCCCGTCGCGCCGCATGCCTCGTCGATCGCAACCGCCCATGGCCCCTCGCAAGCCGAAAGTCATCGTCACGCGCAAACTGCCCGACGCGGTGGAAACGCGCATGTGCGAACTGTTCGACACCGAACTCAACCTCGACGATACGCCCATGGACGCGGCGGCTCTAGTGGCCGTCATGGGACGGGCCGACGTCCTGGCCCCCACCATCACCGACCGCCTGGACGCCGGCATGATCGCGGCGGCCGGTGACAAGCTCAAGCTGATCGCCAATTTCGGGGTCGGCATAGACCACATCGATGTTCCCGCCGCCCACGCGCGCGGCATCGCGGTCACCAATACCCCGGGCGTCCTCACCGAGGACACCGCCGATCTGACCATGGGCCTGATCCTGGCTTCGGCGCGCCGGGTGGTGGAAGGGGCCAACATCGTCCAGGCCGGCGAGTTTCACGGCTGGTCTCCCACCTGGATGCTTGGCCGGCGCCTGTGGGGCAAGCGGCTGGGCATCGTCGGCATGGGCCGCATCGGCCAGGCGTTGGCGCGCCGGGCGCGCGCCTTCGGCCTAGCCATCCACTATCACAACCGCAAGCCGGTCAGCGCCCCCATCGCCGCCGAACTGGAAGCCACCTGGTGGGAGAGCCTCGACCAGATGCTGGCCCGCATGGACGTGATCTCGGTCAACTGCCCGCACACCCCGGCCACCTATCATCTACTCTCGGCGCGGCGCCTCAAGCTCCTCCAGCCCCACGCCCTGGTGGTCAACACCGCGCGCGGCGAGATCATCGACGAGGCCGCCCTGGCCGGCATGCTCCAGCGCGGCGAACTGGCCGGGGCGGGCCTGGACGTCTACGAACACGAACCGGCGGTCAATCCCAAACTCCTCAAGCTCCCCAACGTCGTCCTGCTGCCCCACATGAGCTCGGCCACCATCGAGGGCCGCATCGACATGGGCGAAAAGGTGATCATCAACATCCGCACCTGGATGGATGGGCACAAGCCGCCGGACCGCGTGATTCCGTCGATGTTGTGAGGGGGAAGCCCGACGCCCCTCACTTCGCCGGATTGTTCTTCTCCACGAAGGCCACCGCCGCGGTGAGCATCTGGACGCGGCCCGCCTCGCGCGACAGCCAGTGGTCCTCGCCCGGCAGTTCCAGTGTCTCGACCGGCTTGCCCTGGCCGCGCAGGGCGTCGACGAAATCGCGGCTCTGCTCGATGGACACCACGGTGTCGTCCTTGCCCCAGATCAGCAGGATCGGCGCGTCGGCCTTGTCGGCCAGCCGGCGCGGCGAATAGGCGTCGAGCCTCGCATCGCCGTTGGACTTTACCCCCATATAGAGGTGGGTGTAGCGCAGCGCCGCCACCCGTTCGCCGTAGCGGTCGGCCTCCCACTTGAGCATGGAATTGAGATCCGAAATGCCCCCCACCGAGACCGCGCAGCGATAGAGCCCCCGCTGCACGGTGACCCCGGCCAGGGCCGCGTAGCCGCCGTAGCTGGCCCCGACGATGCAGGCTCGCTTGGCGTCGACAAGGCCCTGGCGGGCCAGTTCGGCCACCCCGTCGGAGATGTCGGTCTGCATCTTGCGGCCCCACTCACCGTAGCCGGCGTCGCGGAACGCCTTGCCAAAACCGGCCGAGCCGCGGAAGTTGGGCTGGAAGACCGCGTAGCCGCGCGAGGCGAAGGCCTGAGCCCACCAGTCGAAAGTCGCATAGTCCCGGTCCTCCGGTCCGCCGTGTGGCAGGACCACCAGCGGCAGGGCCTTGGCGTCGCGGCCGGGCGGCAGGGTGAGGACGCCCTGCATGTCCAGGCCGTCGGCGGCCTTGAAGGGAACGACACGAGTCTTCGCCACGTCGCCCTGCAATATGGTCGGATAGGCCCAGCCGACGGCGGTGATCTTCCTGGTCGGATAGTCGACCAGGAAATAGGTCCCCGAATCGCCCGCGCCTTCGGTGAACATCACCATGCGGTCGAGATTGGCGGTGGCCGAGACCAGCCTCACCCGCTCACCGGGAAAGGCATGGCTGACCTTGTCGAACTTGGTCTGCAGGGCCGGATCGAACAGGATGGTCCTCGGATCGTCGGCGTTGGTCACCCCGCCGATCAAGAGGCCGGTGTCCGGGTCGGTGAGCAGGGCGCGCACGCGCGCGTCGCCAAACAGCGCCACCTCCGGCGCCGTGGTCGCCGCGTTGTATTCCACCAGGGTGAAGTCGCCCTTGTCGCCGCCGGCCGGGCGTTCGACCAGCACCGTCCCTTCGGCGCGTCCCTGGCCGATCAGGCTGATGTCGCCCACCGGATTGGCCGCGTCGGCGATCAGCGCCTTGTCCCCGGCGTCGGCGTAGAAGCGCCAGTCCCCCTTTTCCGGCTCGTATTCGGTATGGGCGCTCACGGCGCCATGGGCGTTCACCACCCAACTGGTGTCGATCTTCTCGCTGCCTCCGGCGACGCGTTCGGGGTGGCCGGTGGCCAGATCGACCCGGTAAAGGTCGGTGTGGCCGTGGGTGATGTATCCGGCCCCGGTCGAGAAATCGTGGAAGGCCTCGCCGCTGCCGCTTAGGGTCAGGCCGCGAAAATAGGCCCATTCCTTGCCGGCGTCCCGCGCATAGCCCTCGAAACCCCAGGTGGCGTGAAAGATCAGCCGCTCGCCCGAAAAGACGTTCATCGCCTTGCCGGTGGCCGTATCGACGATGGTCGACTGGAAGGTCTCCTGGCGGACCTCGGTGGCGGCGGTGGGGTCGTTGCCGAGGGTGGCGCTGGTCTCGATCAGCAGGTGGCCGGCCCCCAGCCAATCGATGGAGCGCGGCTTGAGGCTCCCCACATTGATCGCGAACAAGTCGCCGCCGTCCGCCTTGCGCACCACCACCCGCCGCTGATCGCCCGCCACCGCGATATAGGCCAGCAGATCGCCCGCCGGCGAGAGCCGCATGAACTCCACCGCCGGCAGCTTGCCGTAGTCGCCGATGGGCGCCGCCGCGGCGGCCGGCCACGCGACCAGCGCTCCGGCGGCCACGGCCAGTCCGACAATGAAACGCGACATGTTCGATTTCCCCCAACGCGCCCGCGAAACTTGAAGCGCACGATGGTCTCGCGTCAAGGGCCTCCCTTCCCCAATGGCTAGCGGACGCACACATCTCCAAATTATGGGGGGCGTCCGGCGGCCCCGCCTTACTTGGCGGGGTAGTTCTCTTCACGAACCACCCCGCAAACCTCGCACGCCCGATCGGCCCCGACCCGCACCGTCCGCGCCTCGCCGGCCAAGGCGTCGAACACCATCAGCCGGCCCACGAGCGGCTCGCCGGCCCCGGCAATCAGCTTGATCGCCTCCAAGGCCATCAGCGAGCCGATGATCCCCGCCAGCGCCCCCACCACTCCCACCGCCGCGCAGGTCTCGGCGTCGGGCGGGGTCTCGGGGACCAGGCAGCGGTAGCAGGGCCGGCCGGCGAACACCCCGACCTGGCCGGTCCACCGACCGATCGCCCCGCTGACCAGGGGCCGGCCCTCGGCGACGCAGGCAGCGTTCACGGCGAACCGGGTGGCGAAATTATCCGTGCCGTCGAGCACCACGTCGGCCCCCGCGACCAGGGCGCGGGCGCTGTCCGCCGTCAGCATCTCGGCGATCGGTTCGATCGTCACATGCGAATTGATGTCGTGCAGGCGCCGCGCCGCCACCGCGACCTTGCCGGCCCCGATGTCGCCGCCGCCGTAGAGCACCTGGCGCTGCAGGTTCGACAAGCTGACCGTGTCGGCGTCGACGAGGGTCAACCGCCCCGCCCCCGCCGCCGCCAGATAGAGGGCCGCCGGCGCGCCCAGGCCCCCGGCTCCGACGATCAGCACCCGCGCGGCCTTGAGCTTCTGCTGGCCCGGCCCGCCGATCTCGCGCAGCACCAGATGGCGGGCGTAGCGCTCCACTTCCTGGTCGGAAAAGCCCGTCACGCTTGACCGCGGCCCCTCTCGCCGCCACATGCCGGGCCATGGACCAGACGCCCGCCTTTCCCAACTGGCATGGGACCACCATCCTGGCCGTGCGCAAGGGCGGATCGACGGTGATCGCCGGCGACGGCCAAGTCTCCATGGGCCAGACCATCGTCAAGGGCAACGCCCGGAAGGTTCGAACCCTGGCCGGCGGCCTGGTGGTGGCCGGTTTCGCCGGGGCCACCGCCGACGCCTTCGCCCTCATCGAACGCCTGGAGAGCAAGCTCGACCAATATCCCCGCCAGTTGGCCCGCGCCTGCGTCGATCTGGCCAAGGACTGGCGCACCGACCGCTATCTGCGTCGCCTCGAGGCGTTACTGATCGCCGCCGACGCGACCTCCATCTTCACCGTTTCGGGGGTGGGCGATGTGCTGGAGCCCGAGCACGGCGTCGCCGCCATAGGCTCGGGCGGGTCCTACGCCCTGGCCGCCGCCCGTGCCCTGATGGACTTCGACGACCTCACCGCCGAACAGGTGGCCAGACGGGCCATGGCCATCGCCGCCGAGATCTGTGTCTACACCAACGCCGAGGTCACGGTGGAGACGGTCCAGGCGGGCGAAGCCGCATGAGCGAGTTCTCCCCCCGCGAGATCGTCTCCGAACTCGACCGCTTCGTGGTCGGCCACGCCGAGGCCAAGCGGGCGGTGGCCGTGGCCCTGCGCAACCGCTGGCGCCGGCGGCGCCTACCCGACGACCTGCGCGACGAGGTGACGCCCAAGAACATCCTGATGATCGGCCCCACCGGCGTCGGCAAGACCGAGATCGCCCGGCGCCTGGCCCGCCTCGCCCAATCGCCGTTCCTTAAAGTGGAAGCCACCAAGTTCACCGAGGTCGGCTATGTCGGCCGCGACGTCGACCAGATCGTCCGCGACCTGGTGGAAGGCGC
>JBDTIW010000051.1:0-14836 GCA_039936215.1 Caulobacteraceae bacterium
GAGAACGCCTATGAGGACGCCGGCTTCATGCCCGACAAGGGCCACGCCTGCCGGCTCGCGCAACGGCCGGAGGTGGCGGCGCGGATCGTCGAATTGCGGCGCGAGCAGGAGGAGGCGGTGGACGCCAGCCCTTATGCGGTGATCGCGGCCTTGGTGCGCATGGCCAAGGACGCCGAAACCCTGAAAACGCCGGCGGCGGCCAAGGAGGCGCGGCTCAATCTTCTGGAAGCCCATCGTCTGCGTCTGGTCTTGGCGGAGGAGCGCCAGCTGGAGCGCGGCAGGGACGGCTATGGTTACAGGTAGAGCAAAAGCCAGTTGAAACGAATCGCTTTTGCCCCCCTCAACTTGTCGTCATCCCGGCCGGAGCGCATCTTGCGCGGAGAGCCGGGACCTAGGGGCCACATTCAATGCATCATGGAGCGGCGAACGGCGGATCGTTCCATCCGGGATGCGGCCCACTGGGTCCTTAGATAACGGCTTCGCCGTTTCCGGGATGACGGCGAGGGGTGGGTCAACCGAACCGGGAAACGCGCTAGTAGATGGTGGCCCGTCGCCGGCCCCGGCGATGCCCGCGGGGCGCCAGGCGGTTGCCCGGCAGTTGCCAAAAGGTTGCCAATCGTTGCCCTCCGGTCGCCCACCAGTCGCCGCGCGGTAGCCCCCCGCCCGCTACGCCCCCACCCCCTCTTCCTCGTCCTGCCGCGCCGCCGGTCCAAGGCCGCCGATCAGGCGGAACAGGGCCGGCATGACCAGCAGCACCAGGGGTCCCTGGGCGATCAGGCCGGCGATGATGGCGATGGCCAGGGGCTTTTGCATCGATGAGCCCAGCGCCAGGGGGGCCAGGGCGAGGATGGCGGCCACGGTGGTCATGGCGATGGGGCGAAAGCGGTTGACGCCGGCGTCGATGAGGGCCCGCGCCGGGGCCATGCCCTCGGCGATCAGGCCGTCGTATTCGGTGAAATAGAAGATGGCCACCTCGGTGACGATGCCGATCACCATGGTCAGGCCCATGAGGGCCATGATGTTGAGCTCCACCCCGGTGACGAGGAGCCCTAGCGCCACCGCGAAGGCCGCCATCAGGGGCATGGTGATGATGGAGCCGACAATCCTGAAGTTCTCGTAGAGGACCAGCAGCAGGAGGATGACGATGACCACGGCGGCGGCGAACACGATCGCCAGGCCTTCGAAGGCCGATTTCTGCTGGGCGGCCAGACCGCCGATCTCGAAGGTCACCCCGGCCGGCAAAGCATTGGGCTGGCTCAGCAGGCGCTGGATGGCCTGGGCCCCGGCGCCGAGGCTGGTGCCGACGGTGCGCGCGGTCACCGGGATCATGCGCCGACCGTTTTCCCGCTCGATCTCCGCCTGGCCGGTCAGGGTGGACACCGAGGCGATGCGCGACAGCAAGAGAATATGACCGTCGGCGGCTTTCAAGGGCAGATTCGCGATATCGCCGACCCGGGTGCGTTGTTCAGGCGGGATCCAGACCCGAACGTCGGTGAGCAGGGGTCCGGACTGCACCTGGGTGGCGACCGTGCCGCCCAACAGGGTGGCGAGCTGACTGGACGCCTCGGCCGGGGCGATCCCCTCCAGCGCCGCCTGGGCCAGGTCGATCTTGATGTTGAGGGCGTCGCCGGCCACCACCTCGCCGTCCCGAATCTCGGCGATGCCGGCCACGCCGGCAATCTGCTTGGCGACCTGGGCGGCGCTGGCGCGCAGTTGAACGGCGTCTTCGTCGTAGAGCTTGACCTCGATCGGCTGCGGCACCGAGGTGAGATCGCCGATCAGATCCTCGATGAGCTGGGCGGTCTCCACCTTGACGCCGGGAACCTGGGCTTCCACCCGGTCGCGCACGTCGTTCATCACGTCTTCGATGTCCCGGCGCGGCGGGGCTTTGAGGCGGATGAAAAAGTCGCCGACATTGGGCTCGGTCAGGGCGCCGCCGAGCTGGGCGCCGGTGCGCCGCGAATAGGTGACCACCTCGGGGGTGGCGTGGACGATGGCCTCGATCTGGCGGATCAGCCGGTCGCTCTCGGCCAGGGAGGTGCCGGGCGGGGTGACGTAGTCGAGAATGAAGCCGCTTTCGTCCTGCTTGGGCATGAAGCCGCTGGGTAGGGTCTTGAAGGCGATGAGGCCCAGGGCGGCGAGGGGAATGAGGGCGAGGACCGGGATCCATGGCCGCCGCGTCGCCCGCTCAAGCAGGGTGTGGTAGCCGCCCGTCAGCCGCGACATATGCCGCGCGCTCGCGACCTTGGGCTTGGCGTAGAGCCGCTCCATGAGGATCGGCACGACCAGCCAGGCGAGCAGGAAGGAGGCGACCAGGGCGACCGCCATGGTCAGCGACAGGGCCTTGAAGAAGGCGCCGGTGACGCCGCTCAGGAAAGCCAAGGGCAGGAAGATCAGTATGGTCGCCGCCGAGGAGCCGGCCAGGGGGCGGAAGAACTCCGCCGCCGCCGCGCGCATGGACCCGATCCGGTCGTCGCCTCCTTCGGCGACCCGCCGTTCGATATGTTCGATCATCACGATGGCGTCGTCGATGATCAGGCCGATGGCGGCCGCCATGCCGCCCAGGGTCATGATGTTGAAACTCTGGCCCAGCAGGGTCAGGGCCAGGGTGGTCAGGGCCAGGACGATGGGGACTTCTACGATGGCCACGAAGGTGACGCCGAAATTGCGCAGGAAGACCAGCAGGGTCAGGCCCGCCAGCACCGCGCCGATGGCGATGGCCTCCACCAGCCCGCGCGCCGAGGTGTTGATGAGCTGGCTCTGGTCGTACCAGTTGGAGACCCGCAAACCGGGCGGGGCGGTCGCCTTGGCCTTGGCGAACACCGCCGCGATGTCGCGCACGATGCGGACCGTGTCTCCGGTCGGCTGCTGATAGATCTGGATGCTGACCGCGTCGCGCCCGTCAGCCGTCACCCGGATGAAGTTGGGGGCGCTGGTCAGGCTCACCGTGGCCACATCGCCCAGCCGCACGATCCCGCCGCCGCCGGTCTTGACGATCACCCGCTGAATGTCGGCGGCGCTGGTCAGTTGGCTGTCGGCCAGGGTGAGGAAGAGCTTGCCGCGGTCCTCCAGCTTGCCGCTCGCCGTCAGCACATTGGCCCCGGCCAGGGCCGAGGTGACGTCGGCCAGGGCGAGGCCGAAGGTCCGCAAGCGCACCGGATCGGCGATCACCTGGTATTCCCCGACCCCGCCGCCCAGGATGTCGGTGCGCTTGACCCCTTTGACCGAGGTCAGGAGGGGGGTGAGGGTAAGCTCGGCGTAGCGCCGAAGGGCGATCGGCCCGATGCGGTTGGAGGTCAGGCTGTAGGCGGCGACCGGAAAGACGGTGGGGTCCATGCGCCGCACGTCGAAGGTGACCCCCGGCGGCAGGGCCTTGGAGGCGTTGGCGAGGGCCGCCTGGGTGCGCTGCAGGGCCAGATTCATGTCGGCGCCCCAGCCGAAGGCGATCTGAAGCTCGGAGGCGCCGCGGCTGGTGATGGAGATCACGTTGGTCACCCCCGGCACGGCGCGCACCGCCAGTTCGAGCGGCCGGGTGACGACGACCTGGGTCTGGTCGATCGGCCGGTCGCCGGCCGACACTTCCACCTGCAGGCGTGGAAAGGAGATGTTGGGAAAAAGGCCGACCGGCAGGCCGAGGCCGCCCAGAACGCCGGCCAGCACGCCGACGGCCACGACGACCAGCAGGGAGCGGCGGTGGCGGGCCGCGAGGTCGAAGAATCTCATGGAGCCCTGGTCCGCACGGCCAGGCCGTCCTGGAGCTGATAGGCGCCCTCGACCGCCACCGCCTCGCCCGCCTTCAGGGCGCCGGAAACCTCGACGTCGCTTCCCTGGGCGTCGCCGGGCGTGACCTTCACCTCCCGCGCCTTGCCGGCCCGCACCGCGAAGACGTGGGCGCCGGCTTCGTCATAGACGACCGCCGCGCCGGGCACGACCAGGCCGGGGTGGCCGCCGACGGTGATCCTGCCCTCCACCGCCGCGCCGAGCGGCAGGCCCGCGCCTTGCGCGGGGGCGGTGACGGTGACCAGCTTCGAGGTGGGATCGACCAGCCGCCCCACCACCGTCAAGCGGCTTTGGGTGGTCGCGCCGCGGTCGAAGGGCGAGGCGAGGGCGACGCTCTGACCGGCCCTCAGGGGCCCGGCCCTGGTGGGTTCCACCCCCAGTTGGGCGACAAGGCCGCCGTTGGCGATCAGGGTCAGCAGCGGGGCGTCGGCGGCCACATGGTCGCCCGCGGCGGCCTGCACGGCCCCGACCACCCCGGCGCTGGGGGCGGTGAGGGTCTGGCGTCCGGCCCCGGCCCCCGCCGCCACCTGCGCGGTGACCGCCGCCTGGGCGTCCGTCAACGCTTTGCGCGCCACCGCCAGTTGGTCGTTGGTCGCCAGATGCTGGTCGTAGAGGCGCTGCACCCTCGCCAGATCGCGCTGGGCGTAGCCGACGGCGGCGGCGGCCTGGCGATAGACCAGTTCGGTGGCCGGCGTATTAGTGAGGACGATCAGCGGCGCGCCCGCCGCCACCGGCTGACCGGGCGTCGCCAGGACCTGGGCGACGATGACCGCGCGCGGGGCGGCCAGGGTCCGGCTCGCCGCTGGAGACCCGGCGATCGTGCCATAGGCGCTGACCACCTCGCTGACCTCGCCGGCGCGAACCGGGGCGAGCGTGACCAGGGCCGAAGGGGCCGGCGGCGCGGCGTCCCGCGGCGCCGGCCCGCGAAGCAGGAAATACCATATCAGGGCCAGGGTCAGGACCACGGCGGCCACAATCGCCGCGATCCCCCATGTCTTGGGTAGGATCATTTCAGGTCGCCCCCTGGTTCGGAGAGAAGTGGGTCGGAGGGAAGGAAGAGGACGGTTTCCAGGCTGATGTCCGCCAGGGCCAGGGCCAGTTTCAGATCGAGCATGGCCACCTGCTGGGTCAGCGCCGATTGTTCCAGCGCCAGCAGATCGGCGCCGGAGATGTCGCCGGCGCCGGCGGCGGCGCGCGCCTGGGCGACCGCGGCGACCAGGGTAGGGACCCGCGCTTCCAGTGCGGCCAGGGCGGCGGCGTCGGCCTCGCGGTCGCGCCGGGCGGTTGCCACGTCGGCGACGGTCTGATCGAGCCTGGCCTGGTATTCGGCCCGCAACTTCTCCCGCGTCGCCGTCTGGATGGCGATGTCGCCCCTGCCCCGATTGAAAATCGGCGCGACCAGGGTCGCGGTAAGGCCGTTGGTGAGGATCGTGCCGGTGTCGCGCTGGCGGCTGTAGCCGAGGTTGATCAGCGGGAACTGGCTCAGGATGGCCTTGCGCAGATTGGCGTCTTGGGCGCGGTACCCCGCCTGGAGGGCGAGCAGGTCGGGCCGGCGCTGCGGCAGGGCGGCCAGCGCGGTTTCCAGCGCCGGCCCGGTCGGGGAGGCGAGCGGCGGCCCAGCGACCAGATCGAGTCTCGCGCCCGGCGTCAGTCCGACCAGGGCGTTGAGGTCACCGCGCGCCTTGGCGGCGGCGTTCACGGCGATGGCGAGCTGAGCCTGGGCGTCCAGCCTCGAGGCCAAGTCGGCGCTGGCGACGAGCGAGGTGATGTCGTGGGCGGCCAGCGCCCGACGCGAGCGTTCGTAGCGCGCGTCCAGCTCGGCGGCGAGGACGCCTAAGGAGGCCGCCTTGGCCTCGTCGGCCAGGGCGGTGACCGCCAGTTGGCGGGCCTGCTGGGCGACGCTCCACTCGCTCCACAGAAGATCGAGATCGGCCTGCCGGGACGAAGCGCGGGCGGCCTTGAGGGCCGCCGAATGGGTGATCAGGCTCAAGAGGTCGATGGTCGGGGTGATCCCATAGGCGGTGACCAGTCCTGCCGGTTCCGGAAAATCGGCGCTGAGGACGACCTGCGGATCGGGCAGCAGGCCGGCCGAGAAGGCCTGGGCGGCGGCCACCTTGGCCAGCCCGCGCCTGGCCGTGAGGTCGGGACTGCCCAGCACCGCCAATATGGCCACGTCCGTGGGATCGAGCCCGCGCGCCGGATCGAAGCGGTGCGCCTTGAGCGGGCCCAGGCGCAGGCGCGAGACATCGACGCTGAGCCGCGCCGCGCTGGGGGCGAGGTCGGGACCCGCCGGCAGCGGGCGCGCCTTGTAGGAAGCGCAGGCGGCGGCGAAGCCAGCGCAGAGCGCGATGGTGAGAGCGGTTCGCTGGGCCGTTCGGGGTGCCATCGTCAAGTCCCGCGGGTCCGCCAGCGTCGGAGGCGGTCTCTAGCCCCCCGTTGGTGACCAGCGAATGACCCCAAAGTTGGCAAATGCCAATGTCCGCGTCGGGTCATCCGGCGATTTTCTGAAACGTGACCCTGACCTCCAGGCCCGGCGCGGCGTCATGCAAGCTGGCCTCCGCTCCGTGCAGCTTGGCCACCGCCGCGACCAGGGCCAGGCCAAGGCCGCTGCCGGGCGTCGACCGGCTCGCCTCCAGGCGGTGGAACCGATCGAACAGCGCCTCGCGTTCGGCGGCGGGCACGCCGGGACCGTTGTCGGCGACCGAGAGCGCCGGCGCGCCGCCCGCCCGCCGGCAGGCCACCACGACCGCCGCGCCGGAGCCGGCGTGGCGCAGGGCGTTCTCCACCATGTTGACCAGCATCTGGGTGAGGAGTTCGGCGTCGCCCTCGATGATGAGCGGTGCGTCGGCCTTGAGGCTCAGCGATCCGCCGGCGTCCTCGGCCGACGGCGCGAAGGCCTCCACCACGGTGCTTGCAAGCTCGGTAAGGTCTATGGAGCGGAACGCCGCCCGCCGCGCCCCGGCCTCGATCTGGGAAATGCGCAGCAGGGCCGCGAAGGCCCCCAATATGGCGTCCAGGTCGGCCAGGGCCGCTTCCAGGACCGCCTCGCGGTTCCCCTCGCCGGTCCGCGTCAATCCGGCTTCAAGGCGGGTGCGAAGGCGGGTGAGGGGGGTGCGAAGTTCGTGGGCGATGTCGTTGGAGACCTGGCGCAAATTCTCCATCAGGGCGCCGATGCGGTCGAGCATGCGGTTGAAGCTCGCCGCCAGCCGGTCGAGATCGTCGCCGGCGCCGCGCGCCGGCACCCGGCGGGTCAGATCGCCATCGATGATCGCCTCCGCTGTCGCGGTGATCGAATCGACCCGCCGGCTGACGCCGCGCGCCAGGCCGTAGCCGCCCGCCGCGCCGAGCAGGACCAGGGCCGCGAAAGCCAGGATGAAGCGCTCGAACAGCACGCCGTCGAGGGCATCGACGCGGCCCACATCGTCGCCCACCAGCAGCCGATAGCCGCCCGGCAGGTCGGTGGCCAGAATACGCGTCTGTTCGAGCCCCTCGCGCGCCTCGTCCTCGCGCAGCACCGACCATCCCTTCGGCGCCCGGACCGCCGCCAGGCGACCGGCCACCCTCGCGCCGGGCAGGGTTTGCAAACCGAAGTCCAGAGCGCCCGGCGTCGCGTCGCGCTCGCGCACCGCCTGGACCACCCCCATCAGGCCCTCGGTCTTGTATTCCTGGGCCAGGGAGGCGGACTCGGCGGCGATGCGGGCGTCGAACTGCCGCCCCAGCGCCGCGCGTGTGGTAGTGAGGGTCACCGCCCCCAGGATGGCCACCGCCACGGCGAAGGCCAGAGCGTAGAAGGCCGCCAGGCGCAGGCTGCTGGAGCGGAACACCGCTCTTAGGGCTCCCGCAGGCAATAGCCGGCCCCGCGCACCGTATGGATCAGCTCCGCGCCGCCGCCGCGCTGCAGCTTGGCGCGCAGCCGGCTCATGTGAGTCTCGACGATATTGGTCTTCGGGTCGAAATGAAAATCCCACACGCTTTCGAGCATCATGGTGCGGGTCACCACCCGTCCGGCGTGGCGCAGCAGATATTCCAGAAGCTGGAACTCGCGCGGTTGCAGCTCGATCCGCTCGCCGCCGCGGGTCACCGACCGCTTCAGGAGGTCCATCTCCAGGTCGGCGACCGCCAGTGAGGTCGGAGTGTCCTGCGGCGGCGGGCGGCGCGCCAGGGCGTTGACCCGGGCCAGAAGCTCGGCGAAGGCGAAGGGCTTGACCAGATAGTCGTCGCCCCCCGCCTCCAGGCCCTCCACCCGATCGTCGATGCCGCCCATGGCGGTGAGCAGCAGCACCGGCGTCCCCACCTTCGAGGCGCGGATGGTGCGCAGAATGGCTAGACCGTCGATCCCCGGCAGCATCCGGTCCAGCACGATCACGTCATAGGTCTCGCCGGCCGCCAGCAGCAGGCCGTCGCGCCCGCTCGCGGCATGGTCCACCGTATGGCCCGCCTCGCCGAGCGCCCGCTTGATATAGGCGGCGGTCTCGGCATCGTCCTCGACCAGCAGCAGCTTCATGAAAGGGACCCTTGCCGCTATCGGCGGCGATCGCAAGCGGCCGGCGCGTATCCGCCGGCCGCCGCGCTGATCCGCGTCAAGGGTCAGTCCGGGTTGGCGCCCTCGGCGCCGTTTTCCAGCACCGCGCCGGTCTTGGCGTCGATCCCGACCTCATAGGTCTTCGCGCCGCTCTTGATGTCGAAGGAATAGCGCAGGCCGCTGCCGCCGGCTTCCTTCTCGAGCTCCTGATCGGTGACCTTGCCCGGGCGGGCCTTGAGGGCGGTCTGGCGCGCCTGGGTCAGCGACACGGTGGCCTGGCTGGCCAGTTCCTGGCCCTTGAAGGCGGTATGGGCCGGCATGGCGAAGGCAGAGCCACCCAGAGCACTTGTGACAAGCCCGGCGGCGGCCAGGGCGGCGATGGAAAGGGTGGTGCGATTCATGATTTCGTTCCTTGAGATGCGAACCCCCGCGTCACAGGCCTTCTCGCACGCCCGGCCTTTCGCCCCCCTGGCCGCCAGCTTAAGAATCGCCAATCTGCGGCTCCGCGCACCCTCTAAGGAGCCCGAACCTCCATGGCGCCGATAGCAAACGCGGTTTTGCCGAGACGCTGATCGAAGCTCATGAAGGCGTCGCACCCGGCCGCCGCGGCGAGGTGAAGCGCGTCCGCGAAATCCATACCTCGCGAAAGCCAGTCGATCGCGGTCGCGGCCAGCGCTTCGTCTTCAAGCGCGACCGTGGGAAGTCCGGCCAATGCCTGGAAGGTCTCGACCAGGGTGTCATTCGAATAGCTGTAACCGCGCCGCAGCACCCATTCCGTTTCCAGCAACACCGTCGTGGTGACGAAGACGGGCGCTCCTTCGATCAACGCGCGCGCCTTGGGAGATTGGATTGGATCGTCACCCGTCACGTATCGGACGATGACGTTGGTATCAATCGCGAACATGCAGCTTTGCTTCGGCCGTTATCGCTTCGTCCATCTCTTCGAGCGTCTTGGGCGGCCCTTTGTAGGCAAGGCAGGCGTAGACGTCCTCGTACCGGGTGGGCGCGAACAGCGGCGCCGCCTTCAGGAGAACCCCCTCGGGGGTGTCCTCGACGACCAGCCGCGCGCCGGCATGCCAGTTGCGCCTCTGGCGAATGGCCTTGGGGAGGATGACCTGTCCCTTGGTCGACATCGTTGTCGTCAGCCGTTCGGCGGTCGCCATGGCGCGCTCCCGATAAAAGTAAGACGATCGTAAGATATAGCGCTCGAGTTCAGATTGCAACGCCTGCGCCGGGTTGACTACCGATCACCTACAACCGCCGCGCCTCCTGCGCTACAGTCGTCGCGCCGCGGGCCGCGGCCGGGAGGAAAGCCATGAACGCCGATGTCCGGGTTCCAGACGATATCGCCATGACGGTGATCTCGCCCAAGGCCTATGCCGAGGATACGCCCGTCCACGACGCTTTCCGCTGGCTGCGGGCCAACAATCCCTTGGGGCGCGCCGAGCTCGAAGGTTTCCATCCGTTCTGGATCGTCGCCAAGCACGCCGACATCCTGGAGATCAGCCGCCAGAACAGCCTTTTCCATTCCGGCGATCTGTCGACCACCTTCACCTCCGTCGAGGGCGACGAAACGGTGCGCAAGATGACCGGCGGCAGTCCCCATCTGGTGCGCAGCCTGGTGCAGATGGACCCGCCCGACCATCCCAAATACCGCGTCCTCACCCAGGCCTGGTTCCTGCCGCAGAATATCCGCCGGCTGGAGGAACGCATCCGTCAGATCGCCCGCGCCCATATCGATCGCATGGCCGATCTCGGCGGCGAGTGCGACTTCGTCAGGGATGTGGCCCTGACCTTTCCGCTCAGGGTGATCATGGAAATCCTCGGCGTGCCGGCGGCCGACGAGCCGCGTATGCTCAGGCTCACGCAAGAGTTGTTCGGGGCCACCGACCCCGATCTCAACCGATCCCATTCGTTAGTGGAGGAGCGCGACGATTCCTTGGCCGACCTGCAGGCCGTCATCGCCGACTTCTTCAGCTACTTCAAACAGATCACCGACGATCGCAAGGCGCGGCCCACCGACGACCTGGCCAGCGTGATCGCCAATAGCCAACTGGACGGTGGGCCGCTCGGCGACTTCGAGGCGATGAGCTACTACGTCATCGTCGCCACCGCCGGTCACGACACCACCTCCTCGTCCACCGCCGGCGCGGTGTGGGGGATGTGCCAGTTCCCGGACGCCTTCGCCCAGGTCAAGGCCGATGCCGCCCTGATTCCCGGTCTGATCGACGAGGCCATCCGCTGGGTCACACCGGTCAAGCACTTCATGCGCTCGGCGACGGAAGAGGCCGAGATTCGCGGGCGCGAGATCGCCAAGGGCGACTGGCTGATGCTCTGCTATCCGTCCGGCAACCGCGACGAAGAGGTGTTTGACCAGCCCGATGTGTTCAAGCCGACCCGCCATCCCAACCGGCATCTCGCTTTCGGCTATGGCGCCCACCTGTGCCTCGGCCAGCACCTGGCCAAGATGGAGATGCGGATCCTGTTCGAGGAACTGATGCCGCGGCTCAAATCGGTCGAATTCGCCGGCACGCCCACCCGGGCCGCGGCCGCCTTCGTCGGCGGTCCCAAGCGCCTGCCGATCCGCTACAAGATGGCCTGAGGCTTTGACTTTCGCCAGACGATGACCCGCCGCCTCGATTTTCGGGTGGTGGTCGCCGGCGCCGGCGCGGTTGGCTCGGCGGTGGCGATCGCCCTGGCCAAGGCCGGCGGGCGGGTGACGCTCGCCGATCCGGCCCCGCTCGGCGCCAATGCCTCGGGTGTCGCCGCCGGAATGTTGGCGCCTGCCTTCGAGAGTCTATTCGACGAAGCCAGCCCGCCGCTCGCCCTCCTGCGCCAGGCCCGCGACCTGTGGCCGGAACTGGCGGCCTCGGTCGGGCTGGCCTTGGACCGCGCCGGGGCCATGGCGGTGGGGTCGCCGGCGCAAGTGGAAGAATGGGCGACGGGCCTGGCCGGCCTCGGCGCCCCGGCGGCCCGCCTGTCTTCCAGACAGGCGCGGGGACGCGCGCCGTGGCTGACAACGGGCCTTGAGGGCGTGTGGACAAGCGAGGACTGGCGCTTGGAACCGATGCTCGCCTTGGCGGCTCTCCGCGCGGCGGCCGTGGATCTGGGGGTCGTATGGCGCCGCGCTTCGGTAACTGGCTTTCTTGGCGGAGAGGTCACGCTGAGCGATGGGGTTCGCCTGCCGGTCGACGCCCTGGTCATCGCCACCGGCGCCGCGCCGTCGCTCATCGGCGTCGCGCCCGAACTGGCCTGCCTCACGCCCATCAAGGGACATATCCTGCGCGCCCCGGCCTTGGCGCTCGGCGGCCCGGTGGCGCGCCTGGAGGAGATCTATATCTGCCCGTCGCCGGGCGGAGCGTTGATCGGTTCGACCATGGAGGTCGGCCGCGCCGACACCGGGGTCGATGCGGACACGGTGGCGCGGCTGCGCGCCCTGGCCGCCCGCGCCGCGCCGGTGATGGCGGAGAGCACCCTGGTGGCCCGCGCGGGTGTTCGCGCCGCCACGCCCGACGGCCTGCCGCTGGTCGGCGCGGGGCAAACGCGCGGCGTCTGGCTCGCGGTCGGGGCGCGCCGCAACGGCTGGCTGCTCGCGCCTCTGATCGCCAGGGCCCTCGTCGAAGGCATGATCGAGCAGCGGCCGGGCGCCTGGGTCCGCGCCTTCGATCCCACCCGCTTCAATACAGCCCCCGCGAGCCCGAAACGAACCTTGACCCCATGACCCCAAAGCCATTGACAGGGCCCCCGACCGTCCCCATCCGACCGGCCGCCACCATCCTGCTGGTGCGCGACGAACCGGCCTTCGAGGTTCTGATGGTCAAGCGCCATCACCAGATCGATTTCGCCTCCGGCGCCCTGGTCTTTCCGGGCGGCAAGACCCATGCCGGCGATCACGATCCCGCCTGGGAGGGCCGCGCCGCCGGTTGGGAGCGGACGGCGCCAAGCCAGCGCGCCTTGCGCATCGCCGCCCTGCGCGAGGCCTATGAGGAAACCGGCGTCCTGCTGGCCCGCCACGCCGACGGCGCGCCCTTTCGCGGTGACGCCCGGGCCGGCGCGGCGCGGGACGAGATCGCCGCCGACCGCCGCGCCTTCCTCGATCTGGCAGCCGAGCTGGATCTGTTTCTCGATCTGGACGCCCTGACCGTCTTCGCCCGCTGGATCACCCCGGCCTTCATGCCCAAGCGCTTCGACACCTGGTTCTATATCGCGGTCGCGCCACCCGATCAGCTTGCCCTGTGCGATGGCCACGAAACCGTGGACGCCGAATGGATCGCGCCGGCGGAGGCCGCGCGGTTGGCCGAGCGGGGCGAGCGCAAGGTGATCTTCCCGACCCGGATGAATCTGAAACTGTTGGCGGAGGCCTCCGGCGCGGCGGACGCCATCGGCCGGGCGGCGGCGCGCGCCCTGGTGACCGTCGAGCCGAGGCTTGTGGAGGGCCCGGCCGGCCGCCTTCTCGTCATCCCGCCCGACGCCGGCTACGGCGAGGTTTCGGAGCTGTTGTCAAAGGCCCTTTGAACGGCGGCAACGGGGCCCGACCGGGCCGGAAGCCCTCAACCCCCGCCGATCCGGGGGATCAGATAGACCTCGCTGTCGGGCGCGAGGGGAACCGCGTCGGCGTCCTGGTGAATCTCGCCGTCGATGGCGATGGCCATGCGGCGGTCCACATAGTCGCCAAGGCCCGGCCAGCGCGCCTCCAGGGCGTCGATCAGCCGCCGCGCGGTGTCGGCCTCGATATCGAACGCCGTGACGCCGCCGGTGAACCGCCCGCAATCGCCGCCGGCCGCCACCACGTGGACCATCAGCGCGCGTCGATGGCCGCGCGGATTTTCGGCGGCGAGAGGGGCAGGTCGGTCAGGCGCACGCCGATCGCCGCGGCGACCGCGTTGGCCACCGCCGCCAGGGGCGGCACGATGGGAACCTCGCCCACCCCCTTGGCTCCGAAAGGATGGCGGGGATTGGCGACCTCGATGAGGATGGGCTCGATCATCGGCAGGTCCGAGGCTACCGGCACGCGGTAGTCGAGGAAGCCGGCGTTCTCCATGCGGCCGTCGCCATCGAACACATATTCCTCGTTGAGCGCCCAGCCGACGCCTTGGGCGACGCCGCCCTGGATCTGGCCTTCTACATAGGCCGGGTGGATGGCCCGCCCCACGTCTTGGGCGGCGGTGTAGCGCAGGATGGTCACATGGCCGGTCTCCGGATCGACCTCGACATCGCAGATGTGGGCCCCGAAGCCCGGCCCCGCGCCCTGGGCGTTGAGCGACACCTGGGCGCCGATCGGCCCTCCTGTTCGCGCCGACTGGGCGGCCAGGGCCGCGAGGGTGAGGTCGGGGACGGATTTGGATGCGTCCAGGCACACCGCCGCGCCGCCGATCCAATCGACCTGCTCGACGCCCACGTCCCAGATCTGCGCCGCCCGTCGCTTCAGGTCGGCGACGATCTTCTGGGCCGCCTGGGTGACCGCCATGCCGGTGGCGAAGGTGGTGCGGCTGCCGCCGGTCAGCATGGAAAAGCCGATCGAGGCGGTATCGGCGACGATTGGCCGGACCTTCTCGACGGGCAGGCCCAGCACCTCGGCCGCCATCATGGCCATGGAGACGCGCGAGCCGCCGATGTCCGGATTGCCGGTGATGACCACCGCCGTGCCGTCGTCGCCCACATTGACCGCGGCGGTGGATTCGCCGCCGATATTGAACCAGAAGCCGACGGCGATCCCCCGGCCCTGGTTGGGTCCCAGGGTCGCGCGGTAGTGGGGGTGACGCTGGATGGCTTCCAGGGTCTCCACATAGCCGATGTTGCGGAAGGTCGGCCCATAAGCCGCCTTGACCCCGTCCCGCACCGCGTTCTTCAGGCGCAGGGCGATGGGGTCCATGTTGAGCTTGCCCGCCAGTTCGTCCACCGCGCTCTCAACGGCGAACGCCGCGATGGGCGCGCCGGGAGCGCGGTAGGCGGCCACCTTGGGACTGTTGACGATCACGTCATAGCCGGTGACGGCGAAGTTCGGCACGTCGTAGCAGGCCAGGGCGGTCATGCTGCCGGCGCCCACCGGCGAGCCGGGAAAGGCGCCGGCCTGGTATTTCAGCACCACGTCGGCGGCGACGATCGTCCCGTCCGCCTTGGCCCCGAGCTTCACCTCGATCACCGCGCCGGAGGTGGGACCGGTGGCGCGGAACACCTCGTCGCGGGTCATCACCATCTTCACCGGCGCGCCGGCCTGGCGCGACAGGGCCAGGGCCACCGGTTCCAGATAGACCGTGGTCTTGCCGCCGAAGCCGCCGCCGATCTCGGCCGGGGTGACGCGGATGTCGGCGGCGTCCAGGCCCAGGATCTTGGCGCACAGGGTGCGGACCATGAACTGGCCCTGGCTGGAACTCCACACCTGGCACTGACCGTCGGCCCCGAAGGCGGCCACGCAGGCGTGCGGTTCGATATAGCCCTGATGCACGGCGGCGGTCGTGTAACGTCGCTCGATGACGGCGTCGGCGGCGGCGAAGCCCACCTCCAGATCGCCGCGTTTCAGTTGATTGCGGGCGG
>JBDTIW010000052.1:0-3339 GCA_039936215.1 Caulobacteraceae bacterium
GGTGCGCCTGTTCCGTGACCACTACAACATCCCGCTGATCCACGTTGACGCCGCCGACGCGTTCCTCGGCGCTCTGGCGGGGATTTCCGAACCCGAGGCCAAGCGCAAGACCATCGGGCGGGTGTTCGTCGATGTCTTCGACCGCGAGGCGGGCAGGATCGAAGGCGCGGCCTTCCTCGCCCAGGGCACCCTCTATCCCGACGTGATCGAGAGCGTCTCGGCCGCCGGCGGCCCCTCGGCGGTGATCAAGAGCCACCACAATGTCGGGGGCCTGCCCGAACACATGAAACTGAAGCTCGTCGAGCCCCTGCGCGAACTCTTCAAGGACGAGGTGCGGGCGTTGGGCGTCGAATTGGGCCTGCCCGCCGCCTTCGTGGGCCGCCATCCCTTCCCGGGGCCGGGCCTGGCCATCCGCATTCCCGGCGAAGTCACCCGCGACAAGGTCGCCACCCTGCAAGCCGCCGACGCCATCTATCTGGAAGAGATCCGCGCCGCCGGCCTCTACGACGCCATCTGGCAGGCCTTCGCGGTCCTGCTACCTGTGAAGAGCGTCGGGGTGATGGGTGACGCCCGCACCTATGAAAACGTCCTCGCCCTGCGCGCCGTCACTTCCACCGACGGCATGACCGCCGATGTGTTCGAATTCCCCTGGGAGGTCCTCACCCGCGCCGCGACGCGCATCGTCAACGAGGTGCGGGGGGTGAACCGGGTTGTCTACGACGTGACCAGCAAGCCGCCGGGGACGATCGAGTGGGAATAGTTGGATGCGTTTCGTCTTCGATTGGGACCCACGCAAGGCCGCCGGCAATCTTGCCAAGCATGGAGTCTCATTCGACGACGCCATGACCGTCGTTCTCGATCCCGATGCGCTCACCATCTTCGACCCGGACCACAGCGACGCCGAGGACCGCTGGGTCACAATCGGCGAAGCAACTGGGTCGAAGGTCTTGCTCGCCATTCACACCTATGTTGACGGTGTCGTATCGGTTCGCATCATCTCGGCGCGGCGACCAGCGCGCAGAGAAGCGGGCGAGTATCGCCGAAGGGTGCAATGATGAAAGACGAGTATGATTTTTCGAAGGGCGAGCGCGGCAAGTTCTATCACCCCGCCGCGACGCTCACCCCGCCGGTCCATCTGGACCCGGAGGGCAATGCCTCAATGTTGACCTTCACCACGTTCCTTGAGGTGGCAGATATTTCTTTGCCCCGTGTGCGGCTACTCCGCCATCAGGACAACCGCTACCCCGGCTATCCAACGCCCTACGTGCTTTGGCGCGATCATCGCCCGCGGTTTTAAGCCTATCAGGAGACGCAGTCGTTCGGTGACGAAGCTGATTTGCGAGCGCCCTATTGGGCTTCGTTCGTCGGCTTGCCTGGCACGGAGACACTGTTCGTCGGCCTCTACTCGGCTGAACTGGTCGGTCCACTGCCGGATCAACGCGTGCATCCCGTCACGGGCAAGCCTGAGTTGGCCGGGAGTTGCAACCTTTATCGGCTCATCCTCCTCCCAGCGCTGGGAAGGTATAGGGGCTGCCTCCGGATCGAGTGGGGCAAGGGCTATCGAGCCTGGATTCAACGCGGGGATCGCGTCCCCAAGCCTATCGTCGAGTTGCGGCGCGCATTCAGCGAGGACGCCTTCCCAGGCTTCGCCGCGCTGATCCTCGATCTCTCGCAGGTCGAGATGATTCCGGCGAGTTGGATGACGGCGCTTAGCGCCACACGCGGCATCTACCTCCTCACGTGCCCAAAGACGCGGGAGCAATATGTTGGAATGGCCTCGGGCAGCGGCGGTTTTCTCTCGCGATGGCGGCAGTACTGGTCAACTGGGCATGGCGGAAACGTCGGCCTCAAGAGCCGCGATCCAAGCGACTACCGCGTCTCGATCCTTGAAACGGTTGGCAGCAATGCCACTGAAGCCGATTTGATGACCTTGGAAGCGCGGTGGAAGGACAAGCTGCAGAGCCGCGAAATGGGGCTCAACCGTAATTGAGGGTAGTTTAGCTGTCACCCTCGCCCCGCGCCATTGCCGGATGAAAAACGATTTCCAGCCGGGCGCCCGCCGCGGCGGCGTAGCGGCGCAGGGTGCTGAGAGAGGGGTTGGCCTTGCCGCCTTCCAGGCGCGCCACGGCGGGCTGCGAGGTGCGCATGCGCTTGGCGATATCCTCCTGCGACAGGCCGGCGGCGGCGCGGGCCTCGATCAGGGAAGAGGCCAAGGCGAATTCAGCTTCCAGTTCGTCGTAGGCTTCCTGGTAGGCGGGATCCTCGCGCCAAGCCGTGAAACGCTCCTCGACGCCGATCGGTTTGTCGCTACTCATACGATCTCCTTCGCGCGTTCCCGCGCCAAATCCAGTTCCCGCGCGGAGATTTCCGTGTGCTCTTGACGAAAGTTCCAAGCACGATCCGCGAGGGATTTCATATAGGAAACCCCTTCTCGCCGGTTGTATCCAGCGCGTGAAGGCGCAGCTTCCAAGAGTCCCTAAGGCCGACTTCACAAAACTTTACACAGCCCTCGAACGCCGGAAACGCAAGCCCGCCCAAGGTCCTGGCCGACGCCGCCGGCGGTGCGCCCGCATCGGTCTCCGGCCGGCGAGAAAGGGAGACTTCAAAATGACCGATCCGATCGACACCCATTCCACCGACCGCCGGCCAGCAAAGCCGCGTCGCCGGTGGCTGGCCGGGGTGGCGCTGGCGGGCGCCTTCGTGGCGGGGGGCGTGACGCTGCCCATCCTCACCGCTTCGGCGCGGGACGGCGCCATGCATGGCATGATGGGCGCCGGCGGCCACGGCGGCATGCACGCCATGGGCATGGCCCATGTCGATCGCATGCTCGACAATATCGGAGCCAGCGGCGACCAGAAGTCCAGGATCAGGACGATCCTGCAGGCGGGCTTCCAGCCCATGGGCCGCCTGCACGCCGGTATGCACGACACCCACGCCTCCCTGCACGCCCTGCTCGCCGCGCCGACCATCGACCGGGCCGCGCTCGAGCGGCTGCGGGCCGGCGAGATCGCCCAGCTCGACCAGGCCAGCAGGACCATGGTCCAGGCGCTCGCCGACGCGGCGGAGGTGTTGCGGCCCGATCAGCGCGCCAAGCTGGCGGGCATGATGCAAGGGGCGCACACGCCTTCCTGATTTCGGATGGACCGCCTGCCTTGCCTTTGGCGGGAGGGCGGTCCATGGCGACCGGGCGTTGTCCACCGCCCACCGGACTCCCTTCAAGGCCATGGCCGACCGCTTTCTGATCATCGACGACGACGCGCGGCTGGCCGATATGGTCCGCCAATATCTGGCGGGCAGCGGCGCCGCGGTGGACGCCTGCCATAGCGGGCGAGCCGGCAT
>JBDTIW010000053.1:0-3009 GCA_039936215.1 Caulobacteraceae bacterium
GTAACAAGGATTCGCTCATGACCGCCCGTCGTAACCCCTGGTTCGCCCTTTCCATGGACGCCATGCGCCTTGGCATGGAGGCGCAAAGCGTCATCGGCCTGCGCATGGCCAAGGCGGCCTGGGGCGGGGCGGCGGCTCAGGACGAGGCGCAGCTGATGGTCAGCGAAAAGGCCCAGGCCGCCATCGACGCCCAGGTGGTCATGGCCACCAGCCTGATGAGCGGCGAGGGGCATCTGGGTCCGGCGCGGGCCCTGGCCCTCTACCGCCGGCGGGTGAAAGCCAATCAGCGCCGCCTGCTCAAGGGCGGTTAGGACGCGATTTCTGAAATCGGAAGACGACGATGCAAACCTACAATCTCGATCTGCGGCACGCGCCCTCGAAGCGCCGGCTGAACGCCCTGGCCGACAACCGGCTGGACCCGCTCAAGACGCGGCTGGCCGGCGACGCGGCGGCGATCGCCTGGGCTCAGGGCGAGCTGTTGGACTTCGCCCGCCGCCGGCGGGGCGAGAACTACCAATATGTCGAGGCGGCGGTGAGCGAACTGCTGCCGTTCGGGGAACTCCGCGACGGCAAGGACTATCGCCGGCTCGGCCGCTGGGTGTGCAATGCCGAGGGCCTGGTGTGGCGGGACGCCGCGCCGGCCGGCGAGAGGCCCGGTGGACGCGACCCCCGCCCCTCGCTGGGCGAGAACCAGCGCGCCGCTCAGTAGTTTCCCGCCTTGTCCTCCACCGCCTCGCCGCGGGCCGGGATCAGCATGGCGCGCTTGAACGTGCAGACGCCCTCGCCACGCTGGTTCTTGCCCAGGGTGCGGATTTCCACGATGCCCTGGCCCGGGCGCGACCGGGACGGGCGTTTGGCCAAGACTTCGCTCTCGGCATAGAGGGTGTCGCCGGCGAACACCGGGGCGGTGAACCTCACCTCGTCCATGCCCAGATTGGCGATGGCCTTCTGGGAGACGTCGGTGACGCTCATGCCGATCAGCAGGGCCAGGGTGTAGGTGCTGACCACCAGATTGCGCTTGAACTCCGAGGCCGCCGCGAACTCGGCGTCGAAGTGCAGGGGGTGGGTGTTCAAGGTGAGCAGGGTGAAGAGGTGATTGTCGGCCTCGGTGACCGTCTTGCCCGGCCGATGCTCATAGACATCGCCGACCTGAAAATCCTCGAAATAGCGGCCGAAGGTCTCGCGGTAGCGGCGCGGGCCGACTTCCTTCCAGTTCTGGACCATGGTGAACCCGGAGCCTCCGGTTGACGTGTAGCGAGGAGACTATCGCATACCGACGGCGGAGCGGTAGACCATCAGGCCGGCATCATGGCGTCGCGCGCTCCGGGAACAAGGCCGCGATCCCCGCCTCGCTGGCGGCGCACAGGCCGCGCTCCGTGATCAGGCCGGCGATCAGGCGCGCCGGGGTCACGTCGAAGGCGAAGTTGGCGACCGCGCTGCCCGGCGCGGCGATCCCCACCTCGCCCCGCTCGCCGGAGCCCAGGGCGCCGCTCATGTGGGTGACCTCGCGAGCCCCGCGTTCTTCTATGGGGATCTGGGCCAGGCCATCGGTGAGGCGCCAGTCGATGGTCGATGACGGCGCGGCGATCCCCACCTCGCCCCGCTCGCCGGAGCCCAGGGCGCCGCTCATGTGGGTGACCTCGCGAGCCCCGCGTTCCTCGATGGGGATCTGGGCCAGGCCGTCGGTGAGGCGCCAGTCGATGGTCGATGACGGCGCGGCGACATGGAAGGGAACCCCGGTGTCGGCGGCGGCCAGGGCCTTGAGATAGGTGCCGATCTTGTTGGCCGCGTCGCCGGTACGGGTGACGCGGTCCGCGCCCACCAGGCAAAGATCCACCCGCCCGCGCTGCATCAGATGGCCGCCGGCGTTGTCGACGATGATGGTGTGGTCCACACCCTGCTGGCCAAGCTCGAAAGCGGTCAGGGCCGCGCCCTGGTTGCGCGGTCGGGTCTCGTCCACCCACACATGCATGGCGACGCCCCGCTCCTGGGCGACATAGATCGGGGCCAGGGCGGTTCCCCAATCGACCGCCGCCAGCCAGCCGGCGTTGCAGTGGGTGAGGATATTCACCGACCCCCCCGAGGGTTTGCGCGCGGCGATGGCCGCGATCAGCGCCGCCCCATGCTCGCCGATCGCCCGGCAGGCCGCCACGTCCTCCTCGGCGATGGCGGCGGCTTCGCGGGCCGCGGAGTCGGCGCGGTCCGTGGGCGGCAGGGGCGCCACGACCCGATCGACCCGCTCCAGCGCCCAGGCCAGATTCACCGCGGTGGGGCGCGAAGCGGCGAGGCGGCCGCGGGCGGTGGCCAACCCCGCGTCGGAGGGATCGGCGCGAAGAGCGAGGGCCAATCCCCACGCCGCCGTCACGCCGATCAACGGCGCTCCGCGAACCTGCATCGTCGCGATGGCGTGGGCCGCGTCGTCGAGCGTCACCAGCCGAAGTGTCTCAACCGCATGCGGCAGCAGGGTCTGGTCGATGATCTCCACCACCCCCTCGGCGGGCCAGATTGTGCGCGCGGGGCGGCCGTGGATCAGCATGAGGAGGGTGTCCTTCTCCCGCCGGACTTTGAATTCATCCTTCCCATCCTTCGACGAACGGGAATAGCTCGGCCCACAAGGCCGCCAGGCGCGGGTCGGCGTCGACGCGGCGCTCCACCTCGCCCATGCCCGGCGCGACCTCGTAGAATCGCCGTCGCCCGGGCCCCCAGCGCGAAATCACCGTCACATAAAGATCGAGCACGGGGAGCGCATCGCCCAGAAGATAGCGGCCAGGGGCGATGCGCGCCTCCATCACCGCCCAGCAGGCGGCGATGCGCTGGGCGGTCCGCGCCTTGATGACTTGGTCGTGCGCTTCGTCCGCCGCCAGCCGGGACGGATCGTCGCGCACCCAGTAGAGGGCGTAGATCGCCGCCGACACATAGGCCATCCAGCGCAGGAAGGCGGGCCGCTGAGCATCCATCGCGCCTGGCGACAGCCGCGCGTCGGGATGGGTTTCCGCCAGCCAGATCAGG
>JBDTIW010000054.1:0-5508 GCA_039936215.1 Caulobacteraceae bacterium
GGGTCCTTGACGATAGGATCGTCGCCCTCGTCCACCGGCTCAAGGATCTTGAGCATGGCCTGGTCGGCGTAGGGAAAGACGAAGAACTCCACATGGCGGTGGCGCCGCGTGAGCGCCTCCCACTCGCCCAGCACCTCATCCAGCGGCGCGCGACGGATGGTTTCCCGCAGGCGATAGGCGGGCATGACCGAAAGCCGCACCGCCGCCATCACCCCCAGCATCCCCAGGCTGACTCGCTGGGCCTCGAAGAGGTCGCCCTCGCGGCCCGCGTCACATTCGATCACCGACCCGTCGGCCAGCACGAGCCGAAAGGCCTGGGCCAAGGTGGATAGCGATCCGAGGGTGCGCCCGGTGCCGTGGGTTCCGGTGGCCAGGGCGCCGGCGATGGCCTGCTTGTCGATGTCGCCCTGGTTGGCCAGCGACAGGCCCTCATCCCACAGCGCCGCCGTCAGCCTGGCGATCGACCAGCCGGCCGGGGTCCAGACGGATTGCCGATCGGCGGCGATCTCCAATTCGCCCTCCAGGTCGGCGAGGGAAACCAGCACGCCGTCGGTTTCGCAGAGCGGCATGAAGGAATGGCCCGATCCGGCCACCCGGACGCGCGCGGCGCGGGCCACCACGGCCTGCAATTCGGCCAGGGTGCGCGGCCCGGCAAGTTCGGTCGGCGCCGCGACCACGCTCCCCGACCAGTTGCGCCATTCCGCCATCCGCCCCATCCTTCGCGAAAATCGGCCCTATCGCCGGCCGCGCCAGTCGTTAGATTTGCACTCGGCAAGGCGGAGGAACAAGCATGGGTTTGGCGGCGTACGGTGAATACGACGGCCTGGGCCTGGCGGAACTGGTCGCCAGAGGCGAGGTTTCCGCGGCCGAACTGGTCGAGGCGGCCATCGAACGGATCGAGCGCCACAACGGCGCGCTCAACGCCGTCGTCCACAAGGCCTATGACGAAGCCCGCGCCACCGCCAAAAGCGACCTTCCTGCCGGCCCGTTCCGGGGTGTCCCCATGCTCGTCAAGGATCTCGACGTCGCCGTCGCCGGCTGGCCGCGAAGCTGCGGCAGCCGCTTCGCCCGCGATCTCATGGACGAGGCCGACAGCAGCCTGATCGCCCGCTATCGTGGGAGCGGCGCGATCCTGGTCGGCAAGACCAACACCCCGGAATACGGCATCACCGGGACCACCGAGTCGGCCCATCTGGGACCCTGCCGCAATCCCTGGAGCCTTGGCCACAGCGCCGGCGGCTCGTCGGGCGGTTCGGCGAGCGCCGTGGCGGCGGCCATCGTCCCGCTGGCCCATGGAACCGATGGCCTGGGCTCGATCCGCATTCCCGCCGCCTGCTGCGGCCTGGTCGGCCTCAAGCCCACCCGCGACCGCAACCCCAACTTTCCCGACGGCTTCGACTACGCCGACGGTTTTGTCTCAAATCACGTGCTGACCCGCACGGTGCGCGACAGCGCCGCCATGCTCGATGTCACCGGCCGCCCCGAGGCCGCCTCGCCCTTCGCCGCCCCGCCCAAGGCCGGCCCGTATCTGGACGAAGTGGGCCGCTCGCCTGGCCGCCTGAAGATCGCCTGGTCGGCCGAGACTCCCACCGGGCGTGCCATAAACTCCGAGGTCGAGGCCGCGCTCCATCGCACGGCGGACCTCCTGGGCCGCCTGGATCATGACGTCGAAGAGCGGGGCCTGGGCATCGATTATCTCGCCCTCTACCGAGCCATCTTCCCGGTCACCGCCGCCAACTTCGCCGCCGACATGAAGCGCCTGGTCGCGCGGGTCGGCCGCGAGCCGGGGTCGGACGAGCTCGAGCCCCTGACCTGGGCCTCGCTGAAGGGTGGGCGAAAGGTGACCGGCGAAGAGGTCATGTGGTGCTTGCAGGAACTCGGCCGTCTCAATTGCAAGACGCTCGCCCTCTTCGAAACCTTCGATGTCTTTCTGACCCCGGTCATGGGAACGCCGCCGCCGGCCATCGGCTACATCGATCCGGTGACGCTGGCGCCCGGCGAGGCGATGCGCCGCCAGGGCGAGGTATTTCCCTACACCCCGCCTTTCAACGCCAGCGGCCAGCCGTCCATCTCCCTGCCGCTCGCCTGGTCGGACGGTGGCCTGCCGATCGGCATGATGTTCACCGCCCGCTACGCCGACGAGGCGACGCTGTTTCGCCTCGCCGGCCAACTGGAAAAGGAAGCGCCGTGGAAAGACCGGCGGCCGGGAATCTGGAATTGAAACGCCGATGATCCGCCCATCGAAGGACTCCATTGACTGCTGGTTGAGAAAATAGGTCGCGCCGGTCTACGATCAAATGCGGGACGATCCCTGGCGCGCGATTGAGGCGCGGGAGGTTTTCGACGCGATCCGGCGACGCCATTCTTGGGTCAAACCTATCAAGCGTCCGCTTTGAGACAGGCCGGCGCGGGATCGAAGGGGACCTCGTGGTCTTGGTGTCCTTCGTGGTAAAGGAGGAACCACGAAGGCGCGAAGGACACGAAGCTGTCCCCGCCTTGGGTCGATTGGAGAGGGAGCGGCGCGTGGGGACGAAACAAAGCTGGGTGCGGGGGGCCGAGCGGCCGCCCCTGCTGGAGCACACCATTGGCGAGGCTCTCGTCTGGGCGGCCGAGCGGTGGGGCGACGAACTGGCCCTGATCTCGGCCGCGCAAGGGATTCGCTGGAGCTGGCGGCAGGTCGCGCACCGGGCCGACGCCCTGGCGGCGGGTCTGCTGGCGCTCGGGCTCGAACCGGGCGACCGGGTCGGCATCTGGGCGCCCAATTGCGCCGAATGGACCCTGACCCAGTTCGCGGCCGCCAGAGCCGGCCTGATCCTGGTGACCATCAATCCGGCCTATCGCCGCGCCGAGGTCGAATACACCCTCAACAAGGTGGGCGTGAAGGCGCTGGTGGCGGCCGAACGGTTCAAGACCAGCGACTATGTGGGGATGATCGAGGACTTGGCTCCCGAGGTCGCCGCCTCGACGCCCGGCGCCCTGGCCTGCCCGGCCATGCCGGCCCTGAAGATCCTGATCGAGATTGGCGGGTCGCCGCGTCCGGGCTGGCTGGCCTTCGACGATGTCGCCGACGATGTCCGCGAGGCCGGCCTCGCCCGCGTGGCGCAAGTCGCCCGGCGCCTGAACGCCCGCGACGCCATCAACATCCAATTCACCAGCGGCACCACCGGCGCGCCCAAGGGGGCGACCTTGTCGCACCGCAACATCCTTAACAACGGCTATTTCAGCGGCCGCGCCATGGGCCTTCGCGCCGATGACCGGCTGTGCATTCCCGTGCCGCTTTACCACTGCTTCGGCATGGTCATGGGCAATCTCGCCTGCCTGACCCACGGCGCGGCCATGGCCTATCCCTCGCCGGTGTTCGACCCGGCCGCCGCCCTGGCCTGCGTGGAGGCGGAGGCCTGCACCGGCCTCTTCGGCGCGCCGACCATGTTCATCGCCATGCTGGGCGCGCCCGATTTCGCGCGTTTCGACCTGTCGTCGCTGCGCACCGGCTGCATGGCCGGCGCGCCGTGCCCGGTGGAGGTGATGAAGCAAGTCATAGGTCGCTTGCACATGCGCGATGTCACCATCGCCTACGGCATGACCGAAACCAGCCCGGTCAGCTTCCAGACCTCGCCCCACGACCCCTTGGCGCGGCGCGTCTCCACCATCGGCCAGGTCCAGCCCCATCTAGAGGTCAAGATCGTCGATGAACACGGCAAGATCGTCCCCCGCGGCGCGCCGGGCGAGATCTACACCCGCGGCTATTCGGTCATGCTCGGGTACTGGAACGACCGCGAGCGCACCGCCGAATGCCTCGACGCCGAGGGCTGGATGCACACCGGCGACATCGGAACCCTCGACAAGGCGGGCTACGGCAATGTCGTCGGCCGGATCAAGGACATGGTCATCCGCGGCGGCGAGAACCTCTATCCCCGCGAGATCGAGGAGTTCCTGTTCCGGCATCCCAAGATCGCCGAGGTCCAGGTGGTGGGCCTGCCCGATCCCCACTATGGCGAGGAGTTGTGCGCCTGGATCCGCCTGCATCCCGGTGAGGCGGCCGAGGAGGCCGACATCCGCAGCTTCTGCCAGGGCCAGATCGCCCACCACAAGATTCCCCGTTATCTGCGTTTCGTGGACGACTTCCCAATGACCGTCACCGGCAAGGTGCAGAAATTCGCCATCCGCCAGGTGATGATCGAGGAGCTTGGACTGGAAGAGCGGCGAACGGCGTGAGCCGCCCCTCCGCCGGCGACGCCGGCCGCGTCCTGGCCGAGTTTCGCTCCGGCCTGCGCGTCTACGTTCAGGGCGCGACGGGCGAACCGCTGGCCCTGCGGGAGATCCTGAGCGCGGCGCCGGAGGCCCTGGCCGGGGTCGAACTGACCGCTGGTTTGCTGCCCGGCATGAACGATTTCGACTACGCCGCTCTCCATCCGAACGCCCGACTGAGCACCTTCCTTCTCAACCCCGCCTTGCGCGCCTCCTTTGAGGCGGGACGGGTTGAAGTGTATCCGGCCCCCTATTCGGCGGTCGCCGCGTCTTTCCTCGAAGGCCCGCCGCTCGACCTGTCCATCCTGCAGGTGACGCCGCCCAACGCCGAAGGCCTGTGCTCGTTCGGTCCGTGCGCCGATTTCGCCCCCCTGGTCTGGCCGCGCGCCCATCGGCGGCTGGCCTTCGTCAACGCCAATCTCCCCCTGGCGCGGAACGGGCCGACGATTCCCCTGGCCGCCATCGACGTCGCCATCGTGGCGCCAAGTCTCTTCATAGCCGGCGCGGACCTCGCGCCCAGCCCGGTCCAGAGCGCCATCGCCGAACGCATCGCCGAACTGATCCCCGACGGCGCGGCCATCCAGAGCGGTATCGGCGGCGCGCCCGCCGCCGCCGTGGCCAGACTAACGGACCGCCGGCGCCTGCTCGTCCGCTCTGGCATGGTGACCGAGGGCTATCGCGCTCTGGCCGAGGCGGGGGCCTTGGCCGGCGGCGCCCGCCACATCACCGGCGTGGCCTTTGGCTCGGAGGCTTTCATGCGCTGGGCCGCCGAGCGCTTCGAATTCGCCGACGCAACGATCACTCACGGCGCGGCGTCCCTGGCCGGCGTGGAGCGCCTATACGCCATCAATTCGGCCTTGGAAGTCGACCTGTTCGGCCAGGCCAATGTCGAGTGGCGCGCCGGGCGGCTGATGAGCGGCCTGGGTGGCGCGCCCGATTTCGCCAGGGCCGCGCGCCTCTCGCTCCGCGGTCGCGGCATCCTCGCCCTGCCGTCCACCGCCGGCGGCGGGACCGTTTCGCGCATCGTCGCCCGTCTCGGCTCGCCCACCGTCTCCATCCCCCGCGACGACACCGACCTTGTGGTGACCGAACACGGCGTCGCCGACCTGCGCGGCGCGGGCCTGGACGTCCGCGCCGCGGCTCTCATCGCCATCGCCGCGCCGGCGCATCGCGACGGCTTGGCGATGGAATGGGGCGCGATCCGCCGGTGGCTTTAGAATAAGGGGAGGCGGACGGCTACACCGCGACCTGCACCCCCAT
>JBDTIW010000055.1:0-5839 GCA_039936215.1 Caulobacteraceae bacterium
GGATCGACGGCGTTGCCCACCCCCACCCCGCATTGCAGGACCAGGTTGAGGCAGCGCGGGCGGCCTTCCTCGATCTTGATGAAGGCGCTGGCCACGCGGACCATGGGGCCGGCGCCGTCGCTGTAGATCCCGCTTTGGAAGCGCCACACGTCGTTTGTGGTGTCGTCCCCGCAATAGGTCGTGTCGTTGATCGAATAGGCCACCTGGCCGCGAAAGGTCGTCCGCCCGTAGCTCTGCCACTCGCTCCATTCGCCCCGGCTGTAGCTGTCGGCATAGGCCCCCATGGCCGTCCCCACCCGCGAGCAGTCGTAGGCGTAGGAGCCGACGCCGGGGATGTTGAGCACATAGAATTCGTGGCCCTCGAAATTGGCGCTGAAGGCGGTCACGGCGGCGATATTGGCGCACTGGCGCAGCTTGTCGTCGATGGAGTTGGAACTGACCCGTTGCGGGGCGTTGTCGCTGCGATAGACCACCCGGTTGTCGCCCACCCAGAAAAGGGCGTTGTCGGCGAAGGCGATGGAGCCCTGGGCGGCGCAACCGCGCTGAAAGCCGCGCCCCTCCACCGGAATGAACGGCGGGTCGGAAACGCTCACCACGGTCGCGGTCGACCAGAACTCCACCGACTGAGCGCCGAAGAAGACAAGCTCCTCGTTCAACACCATGACGGCCACGGTGTTGTCGGCGCTGGATTCGGCGGTGGCGAAGGAAAGGCCGTTTTCGTTGGCCGCGTCGTTGACCTCGGAATAGTAGAAGCGGTCGGAGCCGGTCACCACATAGACGAACCGCCCGGCCAGATAGGCCACGTCGGAAACCGGCGGCAGGACGGGGTTGACGATGGCGGCGAAAGTGGTTCCCGGACCGCCGTAGAGGTAGGCGATGCCGCTCGATACGGCGACCACCTGGGTCTTGGAATAGGCGAAGCGGACGGGGTCGCTTCCGGAGATGGTCCCGAGGTTGGTTCCGGCCTGATTATAGACCGTGGTTCCCGAGACCATATAGGCCCCGTCGCCGAAATTGGGCGGGGCGAGCGACACGCCCCGGATCGGGCCGGTTCCGTAGTTGAAGCCGGCGACCAGGCCGGGGCGGGAATAGCGTATCTCGCGCAACCCGATCAGGGGCACGTAGGGACGCTCCTCGCGCAGGGGCGTGGCCTCGCTGATCATATTGACGAGGCGGGTTTCCGGCAGGCCATAGGCGCGGGAGAAGCCATCGGAGAAGAACGGGACGCGAAGGCCGGTGGCGGCCGTGAAGCCGTCGCCCCGGAACTCGGCGATCTGCGAGGCGGGCGCGGAGCCTTGGCCCTGGGGGGCGGCGAGGGCCATTAGCGATCTCTATTCTGATGGATGGATGCAAAGGCTTGCGGGCGGCAGGTGGTGATGTGGAAGGCGCTTGATCCTTTTCAGGATCGGAGTTTAAGCGCCTGGCTTCAAAGTAATGGAAAGCTTGCCGCTGAAATACCACATTGCCGCGACGCCCAAAAACGCCACCACGCCCGCGATCACCCATAGCGCACCCCTCACAAAGGTGACCTGGTGGCGAAGAGCATCAACTTTTTCGCCGTGACCTCTGACATCCTCGATCAAGCGGCCCACTTGCGACGTCAACTTTCCAAGCTCCAACATCACGAACCGAATGTCCGAGGTGGAATACAGCTCGCGGGGCGTCGCCTGCGGGAACTCGATGGGCGGGGCGTTTTGCGCCGAATTGGTCGGGTCGCTAGTCAACGGCGGAGGTTTCCCAATTGGCCTGAATCCAGGTCCAAATCGCCGGGTTCGCGCGGCCGAAATAGGAGGCAAGTTCTAAGATTATTCCAGAGCCGTTCTCGCCATTGGTGATTCCGATCCGGTCGGATATCTCCCGCGCGGGGCCGCGTCCCGAAACAAGCCAAACGCCGTTTCCGACATCGTAGACCGCGTCGTCGAACGCGGCCTTTATGGCTCCGGCCAATTTTTCGCCGTTCGGCGATGGCTGGGAAATTATCGCGAAAATGGCCATTACGCTTAACTCTTAGCGATCCGACAACTAAACGCCACCCCCAAACGGCGGTCGGCGCCTGTCGTTCCCCTACCTATTACCGCCCTGCCTGCTGCGCCGTCCCCGCCGCGTCGCCCAGATCGACCCCGATCGGCTTGTCGGCCTGGTTGCGGCCCCGGCGGGCGTATTGGCGGGCGAAGGCCTGGCGACCCTCCGATGCGGCGGCGACAATATCGGGGCGAAGCTCGGTCCCGAACTCCCCGGCGTTGGCCACCGCCAGCATATAGGGCATGTAGGCGACCAGGGCGGCCGGGAACTCGATCGCATCGTCGGCGGTGACGTAATCGGCTTCCTCCACCCAATTGCCCGTATCGCCCCGGAACCAGAAGCGGATGTTCTGGCCGTTGGTGGCGAGGGTGAGGTTGGCCGCCGCGCCGTTCAGGAGCCGCCCGTTGCGGGAGACGATGCAGTTGTTGGTGGCGAAGTTGAGGTTGGCGTCGACCACCCCGAACCGTGAGCCGGAGCGGGGATTGGACGGGGCAATGAGCGTGAAGGCGGCGGCGGGGATCTGATACTCCCCGCCGTTCTCGGCCTGCTTGGTGAGCAAGCCCGTGCAATCCTGCGGCGACAGGCGAACGCCGATGAAGGTGCCGAACATGGCCCGCTTCATGGTGTTGAGGGCGACCATGGCGTCGTTCAGCTCATCGCTCGACGGATCGTCGCCGGTCGCAATCGTCCCGTCGAGACGGCCAGCGCGCTTGATTACGTCGCGAACGGTGAGAAGGGGCATGGTTGGGCTCCTGGATTGGCGCGAAGGGCTCGTCGCGCTGGCAGGCGATGAGCGCGGCGTAGAAGAGGATCGCGCCCAGAAAGCCGCTCAGGGAATCGCCGAACGCCAGCTCGGCGGTCAGCAGGGCGAGGATCACCGCCGGCAGACTCTGAGCCGGCCGGCGGGCCGACAGCGCCGTCAGAGAGGCCAGAACCAGCAGAGCGGTGGCCGGAACCCCGTAGGCGATGGAAAGATCGAGCAGGCCCGACTCGGTGACCCCCGCCCCGTGCAGGCTGGCGAAGAGGGGCTGCAGGCTGGCCGGGTCGCGCCAGGTGGGGCCCTGGCCCAGCAGGGGATGGGCAAGCGCCCGCGCCGCCCCGCCGATCACCAGTCGGGCGCGCAGATCGGAGGTCTCGGCGAAGGCGGCCGCCAGGCCCGCCGCGCCCAGGCCCACGGCGACGGCCGCCGGCGGTATCCGCCAGGCCGGCCGAAATCCCAGCAGGGGGACGGCCAGGGCGGCCAAGGTCAGATAGCGCCGGGCGTCGATCAGATAGAGCGACGCGAAGAGCGCGCCGATCAGGGCGATCCGCGCCGCCAGCGCCCACCGCATCCGCCCGCCCACTCCGGCGGCCAGAAAGGCGACGGCCGTGAAGGCGACCAGGCCAGCGGCCAGGGAGTTGCCGGAAAGGCCCGGATAGCGCAGCCGCACACCGCCCTCGGTCAAGCGTCCCGAATAGGCCGGCAGGTCGATCGCATGGGCGAACGCGGCCAGATTGGCCGCCGCGTCCACGCTGGCGAAGACGATGCACACCCATCCCAGGGCCCGCAGAAGCTGGACCCGGCGGCCGGTCAGACTGAGCAGGATCGGCGTCCCGGCCTGCAGGGCGAAGACGCCCCAGTCGCCCGCCCCCATGCCCCGCGTGGCCAGCCCGACCAGGGTCGAGGCGGCGAACCCCGCCAACGCCAGCGCCAGCAGTCCCGCCGAAATCCGCCGCGCGCCCCGCTCGGCCGGCGCCAAGCGAAAGCGCGCCAGTCCGCCCACCGCCAGAGCGACCAGCCCCGCCGCGATCGCGCAGGCCAGAACCGGCGTCGTCGCGCTGGCCGGCGCGTCGATGAAGGTGTGCGCATACAGCGACCCCACCGCCGCCACCGCGACGATCCAGGTCAGAGCGCCCCCCACCGATATCCTCAAGCCCCACCCCCCCAAAACGCCGTCATCCCGTCCCTCCCGCCGTCATCCCGGAAACGGCGAAGCCGTTATCCGGGACCCAGGAGCCACATTCAACGCTCGGCGCCGCCGCGAGGGTGGATCGTTCAAGCGGGGATGCGACTCCTAGGTCCCGGATATGTCGGCTTCGCCGCCATTCCGGGATGACGGCGCGAGGGGGGATGACCGCGGAAGGGCGTGGCGCCCCTCTACAACTTGGCCACCGACAGGAAGTTGTCCGCCGTCACCCCGGTCAGGGGCACGGCCGCCCCGCTGTTCTGATAGACCTTGAGCTGGATCGAGTCGCCGGGGTTGCAGTCGAGGCTGAAGGCCACGCTGGCCCCCACGAACCCGGCTGCGTAGCCGGCCTGGAAGCCGCTGTCGAAGGTGCCCGAACTCGTCTGCACACGGAGTCTCATCTGCGCGGCGCTGGTGGTCAGGCCGTTCAGCACCGCCGCCGCGGCGACCGTATAGGTGCCGCGCTGGAGGATGTTCAGCCGCAGGTTCACGGCGTCCCAGGCAAAGGTGTTGTCATCGACGATGGGCGCCACGCCGCCCAGATCCACCGCCGTCTCCACCCCCGACGGAATGGATTGCGCCGCGTTGCTCTGGCACAGGGCCAGGGGCTTGAAGGTGGTGTCGTAGTCGGGCCACGCCAGCTGATAGGGAAAGGCGCGGGTGCGCGATCCGTAGTCCAGCAGATAGCAGCCCTCGAAGCCGGGATTGATGAACACCGTATTGGCGGCGCCGGCCGTCACCAGCACCACGGCGATCAGGTTCAAGGTCCCGTGCGTCCCGTCGTTGAAGGTGGCCGGATAGCCGCCGCCGTTCTCGAAATCGGTCCCCACGAACGAGGTGTGCAGGGCCGAATCTATGGTCAGATAGGGGCAGGCGTAGAGCCCCGTCGTGTTCGGCGTATAGCCGTACGGACTGACGCCCGGCGGCAGGTAGATGACGTTCGCGGGGTTGTACGGCCCCTGGATCGTGCCGCCGGTGAAGGTGAGGTTGAGCGCCCAGGCCGCCGTCATGCCCTTGATGTCGCAATGGTCCAGGCCGATCGTCGTCGCCCGGTTCCCCGCCGACGCGCCGGTGAACTCCACATGGCCGCACTGGCAGCCCCGCAGCGCCGTCACATAGGCCCCGGCCAGGAACTTCCAGCCGCGCTTGTTCAGCCCGTCATTGATGACCCGCACATTGTGATAGCGCCCGTCGAAGGCCTGGCCTTGGAGTATGGCGACGCTTCCGCTCGTGTCGGCCATATTGGCCATGTCGATGGTCAGGTCCTCCAGGCCGAAGCCCTGCACATAGCCGCCGAACCCCGAGCCATCGATCCAGATCGCCGTCGTCACCCCGGCCGCCGGGCGGATCACCGCCTTGTCGGCCCCCGTCCCGTCCGAGGCGGTCGGCCCGGCTCCGCGGGCGATCTGGCCGTGGCTGGCGGCGGCGGTGAAGTCGAGGGTCGCCGTGGTCCGATAGACGCCGGGCGGGAAAGAGAAGGCCTGGCCGGAATTGATGGCGGTCTGGATGGCCCCGGTGTCGTCGGCCACCCCGTCGCCCACCGCGCCATAGTATTTCACGCAGTTGAGGATGAAGTTCTGCAGGGTCGAGGCCTTGGCGAACTGCATCGGCGAGGCGCGCAGGATCGGAACCATGTCGCCTCCCACCGGTTGGGTCTGCTCGGCGAGGGCGTTCAGGGCGACGATGTCGCCGGCGCTCAAGGTCATGATTTCCTCCTAGACGGTCTTGGCGGCGCTTTTGCCGGCGAAGGCGGCGAGGATCTCCACCGCCAGGGCCTGGCCCCCGTCGATGGCCAGGGCCAGGCCCGGCCCGATGGAGAGGGCCAGGTTGACAAACGGATCGTCGCCCTTGCCGGTGACCGAAAAGGTGAC
>JBDTIW010000056.1:0-5050 GCA_039936215.1 Caulobacteraceae bacterium
CGCACCGCCGCCGCCCGCGCCCAACGCCGCCGCCGCCGCGATGAACCGGTGGATCGTCGGATCGTGGATGGTCACGCCGCCGTGGCCGTCGCTGTCGGCGACGAAGGTGGAGGTGAGGTAGTTGCCGGTCAGCTTGATATGGGCGGTGTGGGTTCCGTCGCTGACGGTAAGGACGCCCCCACTGGCCGTGCCGCTGTAGGTAGCCTCGGCGGCGCCCACGAAGGCGATGTCGCGCAGGTCCAGCGAGGTCCCGCCAGCGGTGGAAAAGCCGGTGATCGTGCCGGCGTAGGTCTGCGACTGGGCCAGTTGAAGGACCCCGACCGATCCGCCGAACGTCACGTTCTGAATGAAGCTGGAGTTGAAGGCGAGCGTCCCGCCGGCGATCACCCCGGATCCCACACCGTTCACCGCCCCGTTCACTGTCAAGGTCCCGCCATTGGCCTCCAGCTTTCCGCCATTGTTGATGGCGCTCTGGATAGTGAGACCGCCCGCGCCCACGGCCTCGATGAGGCCGCTGTTGGCGATCTTGTTCGCGCCTGTAGCGACGATCAGGGCGTTCTTGCCGTTGGCGTCGATAATCCCCGACGAGCGGTTGATCAGGCCCATGACGCCGGCCCCCAGCATCCCGGCTCCGGAAATGGTGGCGTTGACGTTGTTGAGGGTGTCACCTGCCGCAAGGCCGGTCACCTTGTTGGAAGCGTTGTCGCTGAGCACCCAGGTTCCTCCGGCAAGCGTCACCCCGCCCGCCCCGATCAGCAGGGCCGGGGTGGCGACCGACACCGTGCCGGTATTGGCGATCGTTCCCAATAAAGCCACGGCAGCGCCACTGATCGCCATGTGAGCCGCCGCCAGGTTGGTCCCGTTGAAGGTGTCGGCGCCGCCGACGAAGGCCACGCTGCCCAGCCCAGAGACGGTCCCAGCCAGGACGCTCCCCGAGCCGGTGAAGGCGATGGCGGCGCCGGCGGCGATGGCGATGGTCGCGCCGGCCGCCTCTGCCAGCGATCCGCCGACGATGAAAGCCCCGTTGTCGGTGAGACTTTGGCCGCTGGCCAAGGCGTTGGTCCCGGTGAGCGACCAGGCGCCGGTCGATCCGATCAGATATGACCCGAAGCCAGAGAAGGTCGCACTGTCCGTGCCGGCCAACACCCCCGTGCCGCCCAAGCCGCTGATCGTGCCAGCGCCGCCGCGCACGCCGAAGGTCCCGCCGCCGCCCACGATCTGGCCCACGAACTGCGCCCCCCCGGCGGCGATAAGCACATCGCCGGACGAGGCCAACTTCACCGAGTCGGTGTAGCCCGCAATCGTCCCGTAGTTGGTTACCGTCGCGCCCGCGCCCTCGGCATAGACGCCGACGCCGCCGGAAATCAGGGCAGAGCCGCTGGATGTGCTTCCGTTGGTAAGGCTGCCGCCGGCAACAAGGGCCACCCCCTCTCCCGCAAAGCCGTTGACGCCGGTCATGCCGTTGGCGCCGCCGTTGTAGCCTGCGCCGCCCGCGCCACCCAATCCGCCCGCGCCGGCCGCGATCATTCCTGAATTGGCGAGACTTCCGCCCGCCAGCAAATCTACGCCAGCACCTCCGTTGCCTCCCGCGCCGCCGTTGCCGCCATTAACTCCCGACCCCCGACTAGCCGGGATGCCATTGGCGCCAGCGCCGCCCACACCGCCGATCAGCGTGCTGAAATTGGTCAGTGTGACCGAGCCGGCCACAACAGCCCCCGCGCCGCCGATCCCGCCGACGCCGCTGCTGTATTGAACGGCGCTCCCGCCACCCAATCCGCCCGCGCCCCCCATTATACCACCTCCGCCAAGTATTACACCGCCGCCCGAAACTTCGACGCCCGCGCCGCCCTGACCCCCGTTCCCGCCATATCCTCCGAAGCTGCTGTCGTGGCCACCGCCCCCTTGGCCGCCTCTGATCATCCCCTCGTTTGCGAGGCTCGTGAACGCCAAGCCGTTGATCCCGGCGCCCCCCCCGCCGCCGTTGCCGCCGTGCCCATAAAAAGGCTGGTGGTTAAGGGTGAAGCCGCCAAGCCCGCCTTCGCCGCCGGTGATCCTACCGTTGTTGACAAGAGATCCGGGTGCGCCAAGTCCCAGACCGACGCCTCCCTGGCCACCAACGGCGCCTTGCTCGCGGCCAGCTCCGCCGACACCACCTTGTCCACCCACGACCGCGCCGCCGTTCATGACGCTCCCGCCCGCCGCAAGATCGATCCCGTCACCGCCGACTCCCCCGGGGCCCGCTATGGCGAGATCGTAATTTGACGGGCCGTAACCGCCAGCCCCGCCGACCACCAGGCCATGATTGACGACGGCGCCAACGCCCGTGAACAGGACACCCGCCCCGCCGACGCCAGGAGACGGTCTGACGAAGTATATGGCATATTGCGCCGCCCCGCCGGCCCCGCCCGAAATCGTTCCATTGTTCGTGACCGTTCCGGCCGCGCCGACATCCACACCCGCCCCGCCTGCCCCGCCGTTGCCGGTGCCGCGATACAGATAGAAGAAGCCGACACCGCCCTGACCTCCGGCGACGGTTCCCCCGTTGATCAAATTGCCGCCGGTCGAGAGAAAAACCCCGTCGCCGCCTTGGTATGCGGCGCCGTCAAAGAAGGTCCGAGCTCCGACGCCGCCAGAGATCGAGGCATGGTTGATTACATCCCCGGCGCCGCCGAGTAGGATGCCGGTCGCGCCATTGGAATAGGCGCCAGACCCTCCGGAAATGGAGCCGAAATTGATTACTCTGCCGCCGGCGGCGAGATCGACGCCCGTGCCCCCGGCGCCCGCGAGAATTCGTCCCGAATTGGTGACCGTCGCTACCGCGCCAGCGAAGACGCCAAAGCCGCCGACGTAGGCTGGAGCCTTGATGTAGAGCGCCGAGAAATTGGCTGAAAGGGCGTAGCCGGCGCTGTAGGTTCCGGTCAGGATCCTGGTGGTCATCGGGTGTTTCCTCTTGGCCGCCCGACCGCCGGTTAGAACCGCGCGGGCGCGAGAGGGTTCAGACTATGACCGCGGGGCGGCGTGGCGCAAGCCGGGGGGGGCGATTCACATATCTCGGCGCCGGCCGGTCGGCGTCCGCTTCACGCTTCGGGAGACGCACACATCTTGGAAGCGCGTTCACAAAACACCTCTCCCATAGGGCTACCGAATGCACACAACTCAGTTGTGGCCGGACGCCCCCTCCGTCACGGCGCAAGCAAGAGCGCCGCGCCACCTCCCCCGCTTCGCGGTGGAGGATTGAGGGAAGGGCGAGCGTTTCCACTCATTCAATCCTCCCCTGCGGATGGTTTCGCGGGGGAGACCTTCCGCGCGATGCGTTGGCTTGCATCGTGCGACGGGGCGTCCGGCCAGAGCCCATCACTTGGAGATGTGTGAATGCCGGAGCCCATAGGGAGAGGTGTTTCGTAGTTTAACCCGCGCTTCGCGGGGGAGGCGCACGCGGGACGAAAGCCGCTGGAGGCCGGCCAGCCCCGATACGACAAACGGCCCGGGATCGCTCCCGGGCCGCTCGCTTGTTCTCCACGTCCGGCGTCCCCTACGCCTCGACCTTCTCCGCCTCCGCCGCGGCGGCGATGCCGGCCGGTAAGGGCTCCATGACCAGGGGGACGGCGCGGCTAGCGGCCAGGACTTCGTCGCGCTTGGCGGCGATGCGCTGGAGGCCGCGCAGGTAGGAGCCGGTGCCGGCCGGGATCAGGCGGCCGACGATGACGTTCTCCTTGAGACCCTCCAGGGTGTCGCGCTTGCCGTGCACCGCCGCATCGGTGAGGACGCGGGTGGTTTCCTGGAACGACGCCGCGGAGATGAAGCTGCGGGTCTGCAAGCTGGCCTTGGTGATGCCCAGGAGGACAGGCTGGGTGAGGGCCGGGCGACCGCCCTTGCGGGACGTGGCCTTGGCGTTCTCCTCGTCCACCTCGGTCTTGTCCAGATGATCGCCTTTCAGGAGGCCGGTATCGCCCGGCTCCATGATCTCGACCTTCTGCAGCATCTGGCGGACGATGGTCTCGATGTGCTTGTCGTTGATCGGCACGCCCTGCAGCCGGTAGACCTCCTGGATCTCGTCGACCAGGAAGTTGGCCAGTTCCTCAATGCCCAGGATGCGCAGGATGTCATGCGGATCGGGGTTGCCGTCGATGATGTACTCGCCCTTGCGGATCGAGTCGCCGTCGTGGACCGCGATGTGCTTGGCCTTGGGGATCAGGAACTCCACCGCCTCGCCCTCCTCGGGGGTGATCTTGATGCGGCGCTTGTTCTTGTAGTCGCGGCCGAATTCCACCCGCCCGTCCATCTCGGCGATCACCGCGCAGTCCTTGGGACGGCGGGCCTCGAAAAGCTCCGCCACCCTGGGCAGGCCGCCGGTGATGTCGCGCGACTTGGCGCTTTCGGTGGGCAGGCGCGCCAGCACTTCGCCGGGCCTGGCCTCATCGCCGTCGCCGACCGAGAGGATGGCCCCGACCGGGAGCGGGTAGCGGGCCTCGCCGCCGTTGGCCAGGCGCTTGTAGGCGCCGTCCTCGCCCAGCACCGCGACGCTGGGGCGAAGGTCCGTGCCCCGCGCCGACGCCCGCCAGTCGATGACCACGCGATTGGAGATGCCGGTGGCCTCATCGGCCTCTTCGCGCACCGAGATGCCTTCCACCAGATCCTCGAAGCGCACCTTGCCGGGCACCTCGGTGATGATCGGGGTGGTGTAGGGGTCCCACTCGGCGAAGCGCATGCCCCGCTTGACCTTGGCCCCGTCCTTGACTTTCAGGCGGGCGCCGTAGGGCGGCTTGTAGGATTCGCGGTCCACGCCATCGACCTGGATGGTGATGGCCAGGTTGCGGCTCATGACGATCACATCGCCGTCGGGGGCGACCACGGTGTTGCCGGGCGATAGCTTCAAGGTCCCGTCGTTGGCGGCCTCGAAGAAAGACTGCTCGGCCACCTGGACCGCCCCGCCGATGTGGAAGGTGCGCATGGTGAGCTGGGTGCCCGGCTCGCCGATCGACTGGGCGGCGATGACCCCCACCGCCTCGCCGATGTTGACCGGCGTGCCGCGGGCCAGGTCGCGGCCGTA
>JBDTIW010000057.1:0-3832 GCA_039936215.1 Caulobacteraceae bacterium
ATCCAGGGCGGCAAGGGTGGTGTCTCGCTTCAAAGCAATAGGGCCACGATCGTCAACTTCGGTACGATCGTCGGCGGGGCCTTGGGCGGCGGCGTCATGATGAGCGGGGCGAACGATATCTTGATCAACGGTTCCTCCACCCACACGACGGCCTTGATCGGCGGCGGCGGTGTGAGCGTGGCCAGCGGCGCCTCCGACACCATCACCAACTACGGCACGATCTCGGGCCTCTCCCTCACCTCAACCACCGATGTACTCAAGGTCGAGGCCGGCAGCGTCTTCGAGACCCCCGTGCAGGACGCCGGGACGCTGTCGCTGGTCAATGGCGTCGGCACGCTGAGCAACCTCGGCGGCGACGCGGTCGTTGTCTCCGGAAGCATGGCGGCGGCGACCTTCAGCGGCTTCAGGACCCTCGGCATCGGCAAGTCCGCGCGGTTCACCCTCACGGGATCGGGGGCCATAGCCGTGGGCCAGACCCTGGCCGACTCAGGCGTTCTCACCGTAACGGGCGCGCTGGTTGTGTCCGGCGCGATCACTGGCGGCGGCGTCATCGGCCTGGCGGCCCACGCGACCGCCGAGTTCGACACCGCCGCGCCAAAGGCGCTCACCGTATCCCTGCAAGGCGGCGGTTCGTTCCTGGAACTGAAGGACTCGTCGGCATTCGCGGCCACCATCGGGGGCTTCAATCACCACGGCAAGATCGACCTTTTGGGCATCGCCGCCACCTCGGCGGTGCTCGGGGCCGGGGACAAGCTGGCGATCGTGAACGGTTCCCAGACCGTCGCCACCCTGCAACTGGCCGGCGCGTTCACCGGCGACGCCTTCGCCACCAGCTCGGATGGAAACGGCGGGACCGACATCACCGTCTCCCGCACGGCCGCGCGCCCCCACGCCCTGATCGCCGCCGCCGCCGCCCTGGGCGCGGACCTTGGCGGCGCGCACGCCCCGCCCGTCGTCCACCCCAGCTATGGCCGGTTCACCCTCGCCGCGCCAAGAGCGCAAATCGCCTAGCCGCCCCTCGTACCGCCGGCTTGCAAACGCGGCCCTTCGCGTGAAAAACCCCCGCTGGGCAAGTTGGCTAGGCATCTTGAGGAATTGAAGGTCGAGGGGAGGGCCATGGACCGTCATACGTTCGCCGCCGACGATTCACGCCGGCGCGACCACCGATGACCGACGCACATCGCGCCGCCGAGCGTAACTTCGTCGGCTTGGCGTCCCCCACCGCCTGGCGGGCCGGGGCCGGGGGGCATCCATGCCAGGGCCTCTATTGGACGGCGCCGGGGACCCGTCCGCGGATCGCGGTGATCGCCGCTCACTACAATGTCGATTTTTCCGAACACTATATCGCCCCCTGGCTCGCCGAGCGGGGCATCGGCTTTCTGGGTTGGAACACCCGTTATCGCGGGGCCGAGGATCTGTTCGCCCTCGACCACGCCCTGATCGACATCGGGGTCGGAGTCCGCTGGCTGCGCCAGAGCGCCGGGGCGGAGACGATCGTCCTTCTGGGCAATTCCGGCGGCGGCTCGCTGATGGCGGCCTATCAGGCGCGGGCGACCAACCTCGCCAAGGGGACCGGCGGTCGGGTGGGCGAGGCCCTCAACGCCCTCATCCCCGGCGATCTCTACATTTCCCTCAACGCCCACCGAGGGCGCCCGGAGGTGTTGACCGCCTGGATGGACGCCTCGGTGATCGACGAGGCCGACCCGCTGGCCACCGATCCGGCCCTCGATCCCTTCGCCCCCACCAACGGACCGCCGTTTTGCGCCGACTTCATCGCCCGCTACCGCGCCGCCCAGCGGGCCCGCAACCAGGCGATCACCGACCGCGCCAGGGCCGAACTGGCGCGTCTCAACGCCGCCGGCGTTCCCGACCGTATCCTGCCTCTGTTCCGAACCTGGGCCGACCTTCGCTTTCTCGACCCTGCCATCGATCCGTCGGATCGCCCGTCCCCGGGCTGCTACGCCGGCGATCCGGCCGTCGCCAACCGCGGCCCCTTCGGCATCGGCCGGGCCAGCACCCTGAAGACCTGGCTTTCCATGTGGAGCCTGGAGACCTCGCCCTGCCAGGGCGCCCAGCAATTGGCCAAGCTCACCGTTCCGGCCCTGGTGATCCAGTCCCTGGCCGACGTCGGCGTCTTTCCCAGCGACGCGCGCGCCATCTTCGAAGCCCTCGCCTCTTCCGACAAAACCCTCGAAATGATCCCCGGCGCCCACTATTTCGAAGACTCCGAGACCCACCGCCGCGCCGCCGCCGACCTGATGGCCGCCTGGATCGAAGCGCGGGCCTGACTGAAACGAGAGAAGGAAACGCCCCGCCATGTCCGCCTCCATGGGCCTGACCCCCGCCGTGAAAGCCTATGTCCAGCAATGGGGGGTGCGCGAGCATCCGACCCTGGCCCGCTGCCGCGCCGACACCGCCGCCGACGCCCGCGCCGTCATGCAGATCAGTCCCGAACAGGGGGCCTTGATGCAGGTGCTGGCCCGGGCCATCGGAGCCCGGCACGCCCTGGAAGTGGGGGTGTTCACCGGCTATTCCTCCACCGCCGTGGCGCTCGCCATGCAGGCCATGCATGGATCCAAGGCCGAGCTCGTCGCCTGCGACATCTCCACCGATTTCGTCGCCCGCGCCCGCGGCTACTGGCGCGAGGCCGGCGTCCAGGACCTTATCTTTCCGCGCATCGGCCCGGCCGCCGACAGTCTGCAAGGCCTGATCGACGAGGGCCGCGCCGGCGGCTTCGACCTGATGTTCATCGACGCCGACAAGACCGGCTATGACACCTACTATGAACTGGGCTTGCGCCTGATGCGTGCCGGCGGCCTGATCCTGATCGACAACATGCTGTGGAACGGCGCCGTCGCCGACGCCGCCGACACCTCGGCCGACACCGTCGCCCTGCGCGCCCTGGCCGCCAAGCTGCACGCCGACGACCGCGTCGACATGACCCTCGCCACCGTCGGCGACGGGCTGAGCGTGGTGGTCAAGAGGTAGGGGGGCTCGCGGGGCCAGCGACGGCGCGTTTACGGTCCCCGACCCCGCGCCTATGATCGACGACAGGGCAGGGGGACAGGATCATGAAATTCATCGCCGTCGCGTCGTTCATCGCCGCTCTGGCCGCGTCGCCGTGCGTGGCCGCGCAAACCACCGTGACCGCCAAGGCGGTGGGCGAGGCGGTCGATACCGTCCAGGCCATGGCGCGCAAGGCGATCGCCGCCAAGGCGGTTCCGGGCGTCGCGATCGCGGTGGTCTTCGACGACAAGCTGGTCTGGGCCGGCGGCTTTGGGGTGCGCGATACGGCCAGCGTCGCGTCGGTGGACGCCGACACCGTCTTCCAGCTGGCCTCGGTCTCCAAGCCCCTGGCTTCGACGGTGGTCGCCGAGCTGGTCGGCGAGGGCAAGATCGCCTGGGATTCGAAGATCAGCGATCTCGATCCGGCCTTCCAGCTCGCCGAGCCTTACGTCACGCGCGAAGTCACCATCGCCGATCTCTTTTCCCATCGGAGCGGCCTGCCCGACCACGCCGGCGACCTCCTGGAGGATCTGGGCTTTTCCCGCGCCGAGACCCTGCGGCGGCTGCGTTACCAGAAAGGCGGCGGGGCGTTCCGCGCCGCCTACGCCTACACCAATTTCGGCTTCACCGAGGCCGCCGTCGCCGCCGTCAAGCCTTATGGCCTCGGCTGGGAGGACGCCGCCCAGGCCAGGCTTTACCGGCCGCTGGGCATGACCTCGACCAGTTCGCGCTACGCCGACTTCCTGACCCGTCCCGACCGAGCTTTGGGCCATGTGAAGGTGAACGGCGCCTGGGTGGCTAAATTCAAGCGCGATCCCGATACCGA
>JBDTIW010000058.1:0-8359 GCA_039936215.1 Caulobacteraceae bacterium
CCGACGGCGGTGCAGCAGTGATCGTCCCGCTTTGTGTAGTCAGCGATGACAGTGATGTCGAAATTGCTGGTCGGTTGATAGAGGAGTTGCCCGCGGACGGTGTAGACGTGCTCGTCGGTCTGGGCCGGACTGTCGGTGGTGGGGGCCTGGATGACCGGAATATAGCCGTCGCGCTGGTAGTCGGCGAAGAACAAGCGCCCGGCCAGGATGTCGCCGATCAGCGGGCCGGTCACCGACGCATGGCCGCCGAAGCCGTCATAGTTCTGCACGTCGAACTCGGCGTCGCCGCCGAAGGTGAACGACGGCCGTTTGGTGGTGATCTGCAGCACCCCGGCCACGGTGTTCTTGCCGAACAGGGTGCCCTGCGGCCCCTTGAGCACCTCAACGTCGGAAAGCTCGCCCAGGTTGTTGAACGACACGCCGTTGCGGGGCCGGTAGACGCCGTCGATGTAGATGCCCACCGCGTCCTCAAGGCCCGGGTTGTCGGCCACCGTGCCGATGCCGCGGATGCGCACCGTGGTGGTGGCTTCGTCGCCGTTGGTGGCGGCGTTGAAGCCGGGGGTGAGCAGGGTGAGATCCTTGACGCTGCGCACGCCGGTCTGCTCGAGCTGTTTGGTTTTGAGGACGGTGACCGCCACCGGCACATCCTGCAGCCGCTGCTCGCGTTTCTGGGCGGTGACGATGACTTCCTCGACGGCGGTGGGCGCGGCCGCGTCGGCGGCCGGGGCGGCCCTGACGGCGCCGGCGGTCGCGAGGCCACCCATGGCGACGCCCACGGAGAGGATGGCCCGGGCCGAAACCTGGAGCCGCGTGGTTGGTTTGTGGAAAGTCATGTCCCATCCCCGCTCTGGTAAGCGTCCGCTTTACCGTTGAGCAGGAGGCTAGAGCGCCTTGACGGTGGGTCAAGCTTGCATTGCCGACCCGCCCCGCCGACCCATGGAATTACGCCGATTGTGGCAGGAGTAACACAAACGGCGGGTGGGTCTAGCTGGAGGGCGAGGACGCCACCGCGCCCGTCGGGGCGGCCCTCGCCAGAAACTCCTCGGTGGTGTTGACCTTGGGCATCGGCCCGTTCGGAACCGGGACGCCCAGAAAGGCGCACAAGGGCGCCCAGCCGTCGGCGACCTCATAGACCAGCAGGCGCTCCGGCGCGATCGCCGCGCGCACCTGGGCGTTGTGGCGATTGAACACCGAGATCACATGTTCGCGGTCGTGGATGCGCTGATCGAACAGGGCGCCGACCACCTTGGTCGCCATGGACAGGAACGGCGCCGGAAAGTCCGGGCGGGTGTCCCAGTTGAAAATGGTCGCCTGCGTGGAGGCGTACCAGGCCTCGGGATCGCGCTCGGTGAGGATCACCTTGGCGTCCGGATAGGCGTCGGCCAGGGCCCGGTAGAAGGTGGCGCTCGGCCAGTCGACGGTGGACGGATAGCCATCGAAAATCCGTTCCCAGTCCAAGCTCTCGCCGTCGGCGACGGCCTCCCAATCGCCGAACGCGGCCGGATTCTTGAACACCTCCATCATGTGATAGCAGGGGCCCAGGCCCAGCTGTTCGAGGGCCAGCTTCAGCGACATCGTCCCCGTGCGCCCGAACCCGGCCCCGATGATCGACAACGGCATGGCGTCTCTCTCCTCCGGTCGCCCTTGTCCGTCGGATCGGTGGTCCAATCAAGTCTTGGGCGTCGAGAGCGAGCGCCCTTCAAATTCAATTCGGCGCGCTAAGTCCCAGCCGCCTTCAACGCCGCAGCTTTCTGTAAGGCGAATTCCTCGTCGGTCAACACACCCTGGTCCCTCAACCGGCCAAGCTGTTCCAGTCTTTGCAGCGCATCCTTAGGGTCGACGGCATTGTTGCCGGCGGGCGGGGCCGGGTGGCTCGGTTGGATGCCGGCCGATCCCATCCCGCCTTGGGCATGGGGCGACCCGAAGCGGTTCGCTCCCATGGTTCCCCCCTGGCAGAACCAGACGAGCAGGATGATCGGGCCGATGATCGGTATGAGGGCGAGAAAATAAAACCATCCAGAATGATCCGTATCGTGCAATCTGCGCACGGTCACGGCAAGCGCTGGTATAAATGAGCCGAATGAAAATATGCCATATACCAATAGTAACAACACTGCAATACCAGATACATTCGCACTATCGCCGTTAACTGCAGCCGATACAGTCGAAATAACGTATGGAAAATAGAATACTATGGCAACAATAAACCACAGCAATTGAAATAGCCAAAATTCCTTCCGACCAGATCGGCCGGAGAAGTCTGCATATCGCGAATACGCCTGAAACATTTGTTCTCTCCCCGTTGCGCTCGATTTGATTCACTACGCACGTCACCAGATTTCAATTTCGAAACCTGCCAGATTTCGCACATGTGACTTTTGAGTCTTGCGGCGCGACCGCGAAAATCGTCCGGCGGCCTTTAGAAATCGGAACCTAGCCGGACAATGCAACGCCGCGATCCCCCCACTTCCCCACCCGGACTCATGCGCCTCTGGCCATGGTTTGGCAATGGCGACGCCAAATCGAGAAGTGGGCAGCATGCCCTGCAAGTTGGGAGTGGCTGACCCGATGGTGGCGAACGATCGACCCGACTAGGCGCATGCCTCAAAAATCCAATTTCAGCCCAACACCTTGACCAAGAAAGATTGCCCCAGCGCCAGGCCGGCGGCGTCGATGCTGTGCGCGAGGCCCGGCGAAACGTGGCCGGTCACCGCGAAGCCCTGACGCGCGAGCACGTCGCGGGCCTGATGGAAGGCGGCGACCGGGATCATCGGGTCGGCGTCGCCGTGCACCAGCAGGATCGGCGGTCGCGTCCGCATCTCCGCCGCCGGCGCCGCCTCGTCGGCCAGCATCCCCGAATAGCCGACGATGCCGGCCAGCGGCCGCTCCCGCCTTGGCCCCACCTGCAGGGCCATCATGGTCCCCTGGCTGAAGCCGACCAGGGCCAAGCGATCCTCGCCAAGGCCCGCCTTGGCCAGTTCGGCGTCGAGGAAGGCGTTCAGCACCGGCGCCGCGCGCCGCGCTCCGGCCGCCCGCGACGCCGATCCGAGGTCGGAAAGGCCCCACCATTGAAAGCCACCCGGGGCGCCGGGACAGGGCTCGGGCGCGTTGGGCGCGACGAACAGGCAATCGGGCAGGCTGGCGCGCCAATACGGGACGAGCCCCATCAGGTCCGCCCCGTTTGAGCCATAGCCGTGCAGGAAGATGACGATCTGCCTGGGCGCCGTCCCGGAGACCGGCCCCACCCTCGGCCCATCGATCGTCGCGCCCGTCGTCATGGCGCCTCGTGCGCGACGCGGAGCTGCGAAGTCAAGGGGTGGGCCGCGCTTGAGCGGTCGCATTTGGCGCGAGCAAGTCCGCAAGGCTAAGCTGGTCCCATGTCCGATCCGCCTCCCGCCGGCGCCCTGACCTCGCCCGCCAACGCGCGCAACCGGGCCCCCATCCTGGAGGTGGTGAAGACCCGCTTGCCAAACCGGGGCCTGGTGCTTGAGATCGCCGCCGGGGCCGGCGAGCACGCAATCCACTGCGCCGCCGCCCTGCCCGACCTCGGGTGGCTGCCGACCGATCCCGACCCGGTGGCGCTGGCCAGCATCGCCGCCTGGCGGAGTCACGCCGCCCTGCCCAACCTGCTGCCCCCGCTGCGGCTCGACGCGTCCGATCCCGATTCGTGGCCTGTCGACCGCGCCGACGCCTTGGTCAACATCAACATGATCCACATCTCGCCCTGGGCGGCGAGCGTGGGCTTGATGACCGGCGCCGGGCGCCTGCTGCCATCCGGCGGCGTCCTCTTCCTCTACGGCCCCTTCATCGAACCCGACACGCCGACCGCCCCCTCCAATCTCGCCTTCGATCTGAGCCTGAAGAGCCGCGACCCCGCCTGGGGCCTTCGCCGTCTCGACGCGGTGACCGCCCTGGCCGCGCGCCATGGCCTGGTCCTAGCCGAGCGCGTCCCCATGCCGGCCAACAATCTTGTCTTGGTTTTTCGGAAGACCTGAGCCCAGAGTAGACACGCCGCGTCAGCGTTGCGGGTGCGGTCACCGTTGGTCCAGGGTTCCCCTTATCGCGTGACCAGGTCTTGGATCAGGCCGTTCGCACCCTTGGTGAGGGTGTGGAACATGGCGAAGTCGACCTTGTTGGCGACCACGAACACGCCCACCTCGCGCCCCGGTGCAAAGGCGACATAGCTCATGAAGCCGGCACCGCCGCCGCTCTTCTCGATCAGGGTCGGGCGAATGCCGTCGCCGGCCACGATCACCCAGCCAAGGCCCAGGCCCGACATCGGCCCCGCCTCGTCGAAGCCGATCGAGGCCGGCAGGGCCTGACGCTGGCGATAGACCGCGTGGCTGAGCGTCAGCACGCCGCTCGGGTCGACCAGATTGTGCCGAAGCCATACCGCCATGTCGGCTCCGGTGCTGTAGAGGCCGCCACTGCCCTCGGTCGCGGTCTGATCGACGCAGGGGGCGTCGCCGCCCAACCCGCCGCCGGTCATCAGGCGCGCGCATTGCGCCGGCGTCGGGGCGAACACGGTGTCGGCCATGCCGAGCGGCCCGGTCACGCGGTCGCGTAGCAGCGCCGGATAGGGCTGTCCGCCAGCGGTCTGGATGGCGTCGGCCAGCAGATCGAAGCCGATATTGGAATAGGCGGCGATACCGCCGGGCGCCCAGGACAGCTTGTAGCCGGGAAGCCATGACCATCGCGCCGCGCGCGTCGGCCAGTCGCGGGGTCCGGCGCCGGCGGGCGGCTCGGCGCCGATTTCGCGCGGCAGGCCGGCCGTGTGGGTGGCAAGGTCCAGAAGGGTGATCTGGCGCTGGCCGAAGGCCGGAACCTTGGCGGCGCCGGAAAACCGCGCCAGCGGATCGGTCAGGCGCAGTTTGCCCTCGACCGTCAGGGTCGCCAGCATCTCGGTGGTGAACACCTTGGTGATGGAGTTAAGGCGCACCAGGCTGGCCCCGTCCGGCGCGTGGCCGTCGCCTTTCGCCGTCTGGCCGTAGCCCAGAACGATGCTGCGATCGCCCTTCACGACCACCAGCACCATGCCGGGGGCGCCCGACATGAGGAACATGGCCGCGCCGGAGAGATCGGTCGCCTCGGCAAGCACCGGGTCGGGCGGCGGCGCCGCCGCGTGCGAGAGAGCCGGCGCGCACAAGGCCGCCCATAGACTTAAGAGACGCGCCGCCGTGCGAACGTCCATGCCTGAAGTCATCGCGGTCCCCGATACGCCAACCTGCCCAACGGTCAATTTGTCCGCCGATCGTGGCCGCTTGTAAAGAGCGCGACCCTGCGGGGACGCCGGCCCGTGGCAATTCAATTTGACAATGCCGGCCGGCATGATTGTATGGCCCCGCCCTTTTATGGGCCAACTACCTTTGCGGCGGGCGTCTGCAAGGATTTGCTCGCGATCGATGGGGCGAGCCATGAGCACAGTGACCAAGAACGGAACCAATGGCGCCACGGGCGCCAACGGGGCCTCGCCGGGTGCGTCGGGCGGGGCCGGATCGGCCGGCGGGGCGGCTGTGGCGCTCGCCAACACCGCGGCGGACCTCACCAACAGCGCGTTTGCCACGGGCGGGACGGGGGGCGGCGGCGGCAATGGCGCGGCGGGAGCTCCAGGCCATGCCGGCGGCAACGGCGGGGCCGGGGCGATCGGCGGGGCGGCGACCGCCACCGCCTCCACAATCGCCAACTCGGCCGGCGGGACGAGCGCCACCGCCAACGCCAGCGGCGGCGGCGGCGGCTCGTCGGGGAGCGGCGGCGCGGGCTCTCCTAGCGGCGTGGGGAGCAACGGCGCGGCCGGCGGCCAGGCGACCGCCTCGGCGACCGACCAGAACGCCGGCGGGGCGAGCACCGCCTCCGCCACGGCTTTCGGCGGCTCCGGCGGCTTCGCCATCGACGCCGGTCATGTCGGCGGCGCGGGCGCCGTGGCGAGCTCAAGCGCGAAGGCGGTGAGTTCGGCCTTGGGCGCGAACGCGTCGGCGAGCGTCAATCAGGTCGGCGGATCCGGTGGGACGGGGTTCAATAGCGCCGCGGGCGGGGCCGGGGCAACGAGCAACGCCGCCAACCGGGTGACGGGCTCCACCAACGGCGGCAATCTTTTCCTTTCGCAGACGGCGTCCGGGGGCGCGGGGGGCTTCAGCAACGGCGGCGTGGCCGGGGCGGCCGGCTCGGCCGTGTCGAGCCTGATCTTCGATGACACCAAGAATGCGACCAAGAGCGTTCTTGTCGATGTGGGGATCACCGCCAATGGCGGCGCGGGCGGGTCCGGGACGAACGGCACGAGCGGCGTCGTCGGCGGCGCGGCGACCGCGTCGGGGACCATCACCGGGACCCAAAGCGTGATCAGCACGGTGAGCACGAGCGGGGACGCCGGCGGCTCGGCCGGCACGACCGGGGCCGGCGGGGCCGGAGGCACGGCGAAGTCGACCTCCGTGGTGGTGGGCGGGACCCTGAACGTCACCGACAACGCCTTCGGCGGGACTGGCGGATCGGCCGCCGGATCGGGCCATGCCGGCGGCGCCGGCGGGGCCGCGACGGTGAGCGTCACGGGGACCGCGGCCACCTCGGCCTTCAGCGCCATCGGCGCCACCCAAGGCGGCGGATCGGGGGGGGCGGCTTTGCCGGGGCCAACGGCGGGGCCGGCGCCTCGAGCACCCTGACCAATGGCGTTACCGGCTCGACCAACGCCGGCAATCTCTCCTTGGCCCAGACCGCCAACGGCGGGACCGGCGGCTCCAGCGCCGGCGGTGTCGCTGGAGCGGCGGGCGCGGCGACCTCCAGCCTGACCTTCGACGACACCAAGAACGTCAACAGGTCCGTCACGCTCAACGTCTTCAGCATCGCCGACGGCGGGGCCGGCGGGTCAGGAACCAGCGGGACGAGCGGGGTCGTCGGCGGCAAGGCGACGGCGTCACTGACGGTCACCGGGACCCAGTCTGTCACGGGGACGGCTTCCGCCGTCGGCGGGGGCGGAGGCGGCGGCGCCTCGAACGCCGCCGGTGTCGGCGGCGCGGCTTCGGCGACGGCGACCGCCACCAGCTTGCAGGCTGTTTCCGCCACCGCCAACGCCAGCGGCGGGGCCGGCGGAGCCGTCAGCGTCGGGGGCTCCGGCGCGCTCGGTGGGGCGGCGACCTCGCAGGCGACGAGCACCGGCGTCACGGCTTCGGCGGCGGCGAACGCAACCGGCGGATCGGGCGGATCGGCCGAGGGGGCGGGCAAGACTGGCGGGGCCGGCGGCGTCGCGGCGGGGCTCGCCAAGGCGACCGCCAGCGGGACAGGATCCTCCTCGGCGGTCGTCGTCCAGACCGGCGGCACGGGCGGAACGGGTTTTAACACCGCCAACGGCGGGGCCGGGGCCGGGAGCAACGCCACCAACCGGGTGAGCGGATCGACCCTCGGCGGGAGCTTCACCCTGGCCCAGACCGCCAACGGCGGCGCGGGCGGCTCGAGCGCCGGCGGGACGGCGGGCGCGGCGGGCGCGGCGGTGTCCAGCCTGACCTTCGACGACACGCCGAACACCAACACCAGCGTCAGCCTCACCGGCTTCAGCATCGCCAACGGCGGGGCCGGCGGTTCCGGAAGCGTCAGCACCAGCGGCGTGGCCGGCGGCGCGGCGACGGCGACGATCGCCTTGACGGGCGTTCAAAGCGTCACCGAAACCGCCACGGCCTCCGGCGGGACCGGCGGGTCGGCGAGCGCGATCGGATCCGGGGGCGCCGGGGGCGGGGCCAAGGTCACGGCGTCGGCGGTCGGCCTGACCCTGTCGGTGACGGGCAATGCCTTCGGCGGCACGGGCGGATCGGCCCAGTCATCGGGCAAGACCGCCGGCGCGGGCGGGACAGCCACGGCCGCCGCCTCGGGGACCGCGAGCGGTTCGGGGACCACGACCGTCAGCGCCACCCAGAGCGGCGGCGCGGGCGGCTCCGGCGGCAACAGCGCCAACGGTGGCGCGGGCGCGGCGAGCACCCTGACCAATGGAGTGAGCAGCTCGACGTTTTTCGGCGCCCTCACCCTCGTCCAGACCGCCAACGGCGGCGCCGGCGGTTCGAGCGCCGGCGGCAAGGCGGGGGCGGCGGGGACGGCGACCTCCAGCCTGACCTTCGACGACACCAAGAACACCAACAAGAGCGCCGCGATCACCGGCTTCAGCATCGCGGGCGGCGGGACGGGCGGCTCGGGGTCCATCAACACCAGCGGTGTCGCCGGCGGCGCGGCGACGGCGACGATCGCCTTGACCGGCCTGCTGAGCGTCACCGACACCGCCATCGCCACCGGCGGGTCGGGCGGGTCGGCCGGCGCGATCGGGGCCGGGGGCGCCGGAGGCGCGGCCAAGGCCACCGCCGCGGCGGTGGGGGTGAACGTCTCG
>JBDTIW010000059.1:0-4915 GCA_039936215.1 Caulobacteraceae bacterium
TCCGACAAGGGCGACAAGACGGTGATCGTCAAGGTCGAACGCACCCTGCTGCATCCCTTGCTGAAGAAGATTGTGCGCCGCTCCAAGAAGTACCACGCCCACGATGAGACCAACGCCTACAAGGCCGGCGAACGGGCGCGCATCGTCGAATGCGCGCCCAAATCGAAGCTGAAGACCTGGGAAGTTCTGCCCAAATCCGATACCGGCGCCGACGCCGCGGGCGGGAAGGCCTGAGCCATGATCCAGATGCAGACCAATCTCGAGGTCGCCGACAACTCGGGCGCGCGCCGGGTGATGTGCATCAAGGTGCTGGGCGGCGCCAAGCGGCGCTACGCCGCGGTGGGCGACAAGATCGTCGTCTCGGTGAAGGAGGCCATCCCGCGCGGCCGGGTGAAGAAAGGCGATGTGCTGCAGGCCATCGTCGTGCGCACCGCCTCGGCCATCAAGCGCAAGGACGGCTCGGTGATCCGCTTCGACAAGAACGCGGCGGTGATCGTCAACAAGCAGTCCGAGCCGATCGGCACCCGCATCTTCGGCCCGGTGCCCCGCGAACTGCGCGCCAAGAACCACATGAAGATCATTTCCCTCGCCCCGGAGGTGCTGTGATGGCGGCCAAGATCAAGAAGGGCGACAAGGTCGTGCTGCTCACCGGCAAGGACAAGGGCCGCAGCGGCCAGGTGACCAAGGTGCTGCCCAAGGACGGGCGGGTCTTCGTGGCCGGACTCAACCTTGTTCAGCGCCACACTCGGCCCAGCCAGGCCGATCCTCAGGGCGGCATCAAGACCAAGGCGGCGAGCGTGCATCTCTCCAACGTCGCCATCGCCGATTCCAACGGCAAACCCACAAGGGTCGGCTTCCGTATCGAGGGCGACAAGAAGGTGCGTTTCGCCAAGACCACCGGGGAGGTGATCAATGGCTGAGACCGCATACGAACCTCGGATGAAGTCCGAGTACCGGCAGCGCATCCGCAAGGTGCTGAAGGACCAGTTCGCCTATACCAACGAAATGCAGATCCCCAAACTCGACAAGATCGTCGTCAACATGGGAATCGGCGAGGCGGTGGCCGATTCCAAGAAGACCGCCTCGGCGATGAAGGACCTGGCCGCCATCACCGGCCAGAAGCCCCTGCCGACCAAGGCCCGCCAGTCCATCGCCGCCTTCAAGCTGCGCGAAGGCATGGTCATCGGCGCCAAGGTCACCCTGCGCAAGGACCGCATGTACGAGTTCCTCGATCGCCTGATCACCATCGCCCTGCCCAGGGTGAAGGATTTCAGGGGATTGAAGCCGACCAGCTTCGACGGCCGGGGCAACTACGCCCTTGGTCTGAAAGAACATCTGGTCTTCCCCGAGATCAACTACGACGAAATCGATCAGGTCTGGGGCATGGACATCATCGTCTGCACCACCGCCAAGACCGACGAGGAAGCCCGCGCTCTCCTCAAAGAATTCCAATTTCCGTTCAACGCCTGAAAGAACGGGACAGAAAGAACCGCACATGGCCAAGAAAAGCGCCGTCAACCGTAACGAAATGGTCCGCAAGCTGGTCAAACAGTTCGCCGCCAAACGCAAGCTGCTCAAGGACACCGCCGAGAACGAGGCCCTGTCCCTGGAGGAGCGCTTCGAGGCGCGGCTGAAACTCGCCGCCCTGCCGCGCAATTCCGCGCCCAGCCGTATCCGCAACCGCTGCGCGGTGACGGGACGACCGCGCGCCTTCTACCGAAAGTTGCAGGTGAGCCGCATCGCCCTGCGCGACCTGGGGTCCTCCGGCCAGATTCCCGGTCTCGTGAAGTCGAGTTGGTGAGGAGGGCTTGAGTATGGTCAACGATCCAATCGGCGACATGATCGCCCGCATCAAGAACGCCGCCATGCGCGGGCGCTCCAAGGTGCTCACCCCCGCCTCCCGGATGCGCGAGCGGGTTCTGGGCGTTCTCCAGTCGGAGGGCTATATCCGAGGTTTCGCGCTGGTCCAGCACCCGGGCGCCTTTCCCGAGTTCGAGATCGAGCTGAAGTATTTCGACGGCGAACCGGTGATCGCCGAGATCGCCCGCGTCTCCAAGCCGGGGCGGCGGGTCTATTCGTCGATCGGCGATCTCAAGCCGGTGAAGAACGGCCTGGGCATCTCGATCCTGTCCACGCCCAAGGGCGTCATGTCCGACACCGCCGCGCGCGACGCCAATGTCGGCGGCGAAGTCCTCCTGCAGGTGTATTGAGATGTCCCGGATCGGCAAGAAGGCGATTTCGATTCCGGCCGGCGTCACCCTCGTCCTCGACGGCCAGAGCGTCACCGTGAAAGGTCCCAAGGGCGAACTGTCCTGGACCGTCAGCGAGGAGATCGTCCTTGCGCACGAGGACGGCGCCCTTTCCTTCGCGCCGCGTGACGACAGCACTCGCGCCCGCGCCATGTGGGGCCTCTCGCGCACCTTGGTGAACAACATGGTGGTCGGGGTTACCGCCGGCTATGAACAGGTGCTTGAACTGGTCGGGGTCGGCTATCGCGCCGCCCTCAAGGGGCAGTCCCTGGCCATGCAGCTGGGCTTTTCGCACGAGGTGAATATCGCCCCGCCGGCCGGCATCGCCTTCGCCGTCCCGCGCCCCGTCGAGGTCAGGATCGCGGGCATCGACAAGCAGCTTGTCGGCGAAACCGCCGCCCGCATCCGCAAGATCCGCCCCCCCGAACCCTACAAGGGCAAGGGCGTCCGCTACGCCGGCGAGAAGGTTCGCCGCAAGGAAGGCAAGAAGAAGTAGGTCATGGCCCTCTCGTCCCGCGATACAGCCAAGCATCGGGCGCGCCGCGTCCGCAAACGCCTCAAGTCCCTGGCCGGCGGCCGGCCGCGCCTGTCGGTGTTCCGCTCGTCCAAGAACATCTACGCCCAGATCATCGACGACAAGGCCGGCGTCACCCTGGCCGCCGCCTCCTCTCTGGAAGCCGGCAAGGACGCCAAGGGAACGGACAAGGCCGCCGCCGCCAAGGTCGGCGCCCTGGTGGCCAAGCGGGCCATCGACAAGGGAGTGGGCGACGTGGTCTTCGATCGCGGCGGCTACATCTATCACGGGCGGATCAAGGCCCTGGCCGACGCGGCCCGCGAAGCCGGCCTGAACTTCTAAGGGAAGAGAGACAAACAGCATGGCCCGTGGCGAACAACAGCGCGGCGGCGGCGATCGGCGCCGCGACCGCAACAAGCCCGAGGAACGCGCCGACGGCGACATCGTCGAAAAGCTGGTCCACATCAACCGCGTGGCCGCCACGGTGAAGGGCGGCCGACGCTTCTCCTTCGCCGCCTTGATGGTGGTCGGCGATCAGAAGGGCCGGGTCGGCTTTGGCCACGGCAAGGCGCGCGAGGTGCCCGAAGCGATCCGCAAGGCCACCGACGAGGCCAAGAAGTCGATGATCCGGGTGCCGCTTCGCGAGTCGCGCACCCTGCACCACGACGGTCGCGGCCGCTGGGGGGCGGGCAAGATCATGATGCGCTCGGCCCCGGCCGGCACCGGCGTCATCGCCGGCGGCCCCATGCGCGCCGTTCTTGAGACCCTGGGCGTGCAGGACGTGGTCGCCAAGTCGGTGGGCTCGTCCAACCCCTACAACATGATCCGCGCCACCTTCGAGGCCCTCAAGGTCCAGGCCTCGCCGCGCCAGGTGGCCGCCAAGCGCGGCAAGAAGGTCGCCGAGATCGTCGGCCGTCGCGCCGACGGCGCCGGCGACACGGCGGAAGCGTAAGGAGGACATCATGGCCAAAGTCACCGTTCGCCAGACCGCGAGCCCCATCCGCCGCAAGTCCGACCAGCGCGCCACCCTGGTGGGCCTCGGCCTCAACCGCATCGGCCGCACCGCCGTTTTGAATGACACCCCCTCCGTTCGCGGCATGATCGCCAAGGTCGCCCACATGGTCGAGGTGGTGGGGTAGTCTCGTAGCGCGGGCTTCGAGCCCGCAAATCGTAAGGAAAAAGCGGGCTGGAAGCCCGCGCTACGACGTATTCATCAGCCGAGTCGGGCCGATCGCCCGGCGACAGATCTCTAAAGGAGAGGCGCCAATGACCAAGCTCAACGAACTGTCCCCCAGCCCCGGTTCGACCAAGAACCGCATGCGCGTCGGACGCGGCCCCGGCTCGGGCAAGGGCAAGACCGCCGGGCGCGGCGTCAAGGGCCAGAAGGCGCGCTCCGGCGTCGCCATCGCCGGTTTCGAGGGCGGCCAGATGCCGCTGCACATGCGCATGCCCAAGCGCGGCTTCAACAACCCTTTCGCCAAGCAGTTCGCCGAGGTGAATTTCTGGCGTCTGGAACAGGCGATCGCGGCCGGCAAGCTCGACGCCAAAAAGCCCATCGACGGCGCGGCCTTGGTGGCGGCCGGTATCCTTCGCCGCGTCAACGACGGCGTGAAGCTGCTCGGCAAGGGCGATCTGGTCGCCAAACTCGACATCACCGTTTACGCCGCCTCGGCTTCGGCGCGGGCTGCGGTGGAAAAAGCTGGCGGCAAGCTCACCGAGACGCGGCCCCAGCCGGTCGCCGCCGCCGAGACCCCCGCCGCCGAGGCCCCCGCCGCCGAGACCCCCGCCGCCAAGAGCCCGCCCGCCAAGAGCCCGGCCGCCAAGACTGGTAAGAAGAAGTAACCCTTCTCCGCGACGATTTCGGCCTCGCAAGCCGGCGCCCGGCGCCCTATCTGTTGCCCCACGCGAACCTGCCCAAAGGGAAATGAATGGCTTCGGCCGCCGAACAACTCGCCGCCAACATGAACTTCGGCGCCTTTCAGAAGGCGACCGAGCTTCATAAGCGGATCTGGTTCACCCTGATCGCCATGGTGATCTACCGGCTGGGGACCTACATCCCCATCCCGGGCATCAACGCGCTCCAGTTCGCGGCCGCGTTCGGCAAGCAGTCCGGCGGCATCCTGGGCATGTTCAACATGTTCTCGGGCGGCGC
>JBDTIW010000060.1:0-3732 GCA_039936215.1 Caulobacteraceae bacterium
TCCGCCGCCGTGGCCTGGTCGAACCCGGCCTCGATGGCCCGCCGCGCCACGCCTCGCGCCAGGGGGTCGGTGGCGAAGGCGTGGGCGGAGCGGCGATAGAGATTGCGCGGAAACTGGTCGAGCAGCAGGAGGAGGGCCAGCGATCCTTCCGCCGCCCTCGCCCAATCGTCGTGTTCGCCTCGCGCGGCGCCGTGGTGGACCGCCTCGAACCGCTCGCGGATGGCGCCGTCGAAAGCGTCGCTCTTGGCGAACCAGCGCTTGGGGCCGGCCTCGCGCCAGAAGGCGACGATGTGGGCGGGCTGAATCCTCATGGGGGCCTCGAAATACCAAAGACTGGGCCGCCTTGACGCGGCGGGCGAAAGCCTATGGTTAACCGCCTTTGCCGGACCCACCTACGGGCGGATCGTCGGAGATATTCAAATCATGCGCGTCTATCGTGACCGCGACGCCGATCTCGCCCGCCTTCTGGACAGGAAGGTGGCCATCGTCGGCTACGGCTCGCAAGGCCATGCCCACGCGCTGAACCTGCGCGACGCCGGCGTGCGCGATCTCGCCGTCGCCCTCGCGCCGGGCTCGGCGTCGGCCGCCAAGGCGAGGGCCGAGGGTCTGACCGTGCTGAGCGTCGCCGAGGCCGCGGCCTGGGCCGACGTGGTCATGATGTTGGCCCCCGACGAGGTGCAGCGCGCTCTCTACGAGGGCGAGATCGCCCCGCATATCCGCGACGGCGCCGCCCTCAGTTTCGCCCACGGTCTGAACGTCCATTTCGGGCTGATCGAGCCGCGCGCCTCGCTCGACGTCCTGCTGGTGGCGCCCAAGGGCCCCGGCCGCGCGGTGCGGGCCGAATATCTGAGGGGCGGCGGCGTCGCCTGTCTGGTCGCGGTCGCCCAGGACGCCACCGGCGGCGCCCTGGATCTGGGCCTCGCCTACGCCTCGGCCATCGGCGGTGGGCGAGTGGGGATCATCGAGACCAGCTTCCGCGAAGAATGCGAGACCGATCTGTTCGGCGAGCAGGCGGTGCTGTGCGGCGGGGTGGTGGAACTGATCCGGGCCGGCTTCGACACCTTGACGCAGGCCGGTTACGCGCCAGAAATGGCCTATTTCGAGTGCCTTCACGAGGTCAAGCTGATCGTCGATCTGATCCACGAACGGGGCCTGGCCGACATGAACGCAGCCATCTCCAACACCGCCGAGTTCGGGGAATATGTAACCGGTCCGCGCATCGTCACCGCCGAGACGAGGACGGAGATGAAACGGGTGCTGGAGGATATCCAGTCCGGCCGCTTCGCGCGCGACTGGATGGCCGAATGCGCCGCCGGCCAGCCGAGCTTCAAAGCCGCCCGCCGCCGCGCCGCGTCTCACCCCATCGAAGCGGTCGGCGCCCGTTTGCGGGCCATGATGGCGGGGGAGCAACCGTCTTAAGCGGGGACGGTGTTTTGTGTTGGGCTCGGCCGGCTCCGTCTAGTTTGCCCGGGCGGACTGCATGAGGGCGGCAATCCGATCAAGCGTGAATCTCCAAAGGGCCAAAGCCCAAGCGGCGGGTCACTGGCCGGACGCCTTCTCCGTTACGGCGCAAGCAAGAGCGCCGCGGAAGGTCCCCCGCTTTGCGAGGGAGGATTGAAGGAAAGTAAGCGGTTTTCAGATATTTCAATCCTCCCCTGCGGATGGTTTCGCGGGGGAGGTGGCGCGCGATGCCCCTTACATCGCGTGACGGGGGCGTCCGGCGCCCCAAACGTCCATTGGTAGTCCTCACGCCCACGCAAGATCCGCCTCCCCCCGCAGGATCGCCTCCGCTTCCGCCGTATGCTTCGCGCCGCCTCGCGCGTGCAGGACCAGCGGCGGCAGGAGACGCAGGGGGGCTTTGCCGGACTTGATGGCGCGGACCAGGACGCGCTTGGCGGTGGTGTCGGCGAAGGGATGGACCGGTCTGATCTGGACCGAGCCGCTCTTGACCGTCAGCAGGGCGAGGATGTCGGCCAAGCGGTCGGTGCGGTGGATCAGGGTGATCGTCCCGCCCCCCCGCACCGCCTTGGCCAGGAAGACGATCCAGGCCGCCAGCCCCTCGTCGGCGATCCAGGCGCCGCGTTTGGCTCCGGCTGGGACGCGCAGGGCGGTCGGATCGTCGAAGAATGGCGGATTGGCCAGCACGGCGTCGAAGGAGGGAAGGCCCAGACTGGAAAAGGGCTCGCCGACATCGCCGTTCAACGCCTCTACGTGATCCGCTAGGCCATTGAGGTCGATATTGGCTCTGGCCAGTTCGACGCTCGCGCCATCGCGCTCGATGCCCACGAACCGGGCGCCGGGACGCCGCGCGGCCGCCGCCAGCAACGCCGCGCCGACCCCGCAGCCCGCCTCGAGAACCCGCTCGCCAGCTGCCACGTCGCAGGCGGCCGCCAGCAGGGCCGCGTCAAGCCCGGCGCGATAGCCGCCCAGGGCCTGGCGAAGTCTGAGACGCCCGCCGAGAATCTGGTCTTCGGTGAAGTCCATGCTAGGCTCGCGCCCTAGGAGTTGCGATTGCCTTGACCCTGCCCTATCCCACCACCATTGTCGCCCGCAACGGTCCCGCGAGGGGCGCGCGAAAAGGAGCGCCGGGTTTGGACGCAGCCAAAGCCGTCATCACCCGCCCGGCGGGCTCGGTGGAAGGCCTGATGAGGCTCGCGGCCCCCGACATGGCGGGCGTCGACGCCCTGATCGCCGCGCGCATGCACAGTCCGGTCGCCGTGATACCGGCCTTGGCCGAGCACCTGACCCTGGCCGGCGGCAAGCGTCTTCGCCCTCTGATCACCGTCGCCGCCGCGCGCCTGATCGGCGGCCGGGGCGAGGGAGCGCTCAAACTCGCCGCCGCCGTGGAGTTCATCCACACCGCGACGCTGCTGCACGACGATGTGGTGGATTCCTCACAGCTTCGCCGGGGCAAGGTGGCCGCCCACCTGATCTGGGGCGCCCCCTCCAGCGTCCTGGTCGGCGACTTCCTGTTCGCCCGCGCCTTCGAGCTGATGGTGGAGACCGCTATCCTGCCGGCCCTGGAGATCCTGGCTAGAGCCTCACGGGTGATCGCCGAGGGCGAGGTGCTACAGCTGTCCCGCGCCCACGACCTCAACCTGTCGCAGACCACTTATCTGGAGATCATCACCGCCAAGACCGCCGAACTGTTCGCCGCCGCCGCCGAGGCCGGGACGGTCTCGGCCGGAGCCAGCGCGGCGCAATCGGCCGCCTTGCGCGACTATGGCCGCAACCTCGGGCTCGCCTTCCAGCTGGCCGACGATGCCCTCGACTACGGCGGCGCCACCGAGACCCTTGGCAAGAACGCCGGCGACGATTTCCGCGAAGGCAAGGCGACCCTGCCCCTGCTGCTGGCCATCGCCCGACTGGGGCCGCGCGAGGTGGAGTTCTGGGAACGCGCCATCGGCCGCAAGGAGCAGACCGAGGCGGACTTCCGCCGCGCCCGCGAGCTGATCGTCGGGGCCGGGGCTCTGGAAGCCACCCTCGACCTCGCCGCCGACTATGCCGAGACCGCCAAGGCCGCCCTGGCGATCTTCCCGGTCGGCGACTGGCGCCGTGGTCTCGAGGCCCTGGCCGACTTCGCGGTCAGCCGGCGGGCGTAAGGGTCGGCGGCGCGTCCGCCCGCGCCAGCTCCCCGCACACGAACGCCGTCTCCCCCGCGTCCAGCAGGCTCACCATTGCCGGCGCGACATGGCGCGGCGAGACGATCAGCACCATGCCGATCCCGCAGTT
>JBDTIW010000061.1:0-6110 GCA_039936215.1 Caulobacteraceae bacterium
ACCCGTCATTCGCGCTTGCCGTCTCGGAGGACGGCAAACAGCGATGGCCATTCGCCTTAACTGGCGCCAGACGAGCGACAATTCGTCTATACAATCTGAGAAATTCGCCAACCTTTCCGTCCGATCAATCTCTTGAGGAAATAGTTGAAAAGGTGCGACAGTCGGGGGTGAAATTTTCGTCGGCAAATCTAAACGGAGACCTTTCAATTCCATTATCTGAATTGGCGCCGCCAAGCGCGCGAGAAAAATATCTGGCTGTCTTGAAGGAAATCATAGAACGCTTGCGGGAAACATAAAGGTCGAGACTCAAAGATTGTCTCCCCCGCACTCCAGCAGCGCCGACACACCTTCCAGAAAACGCCGGGCATCAACGATCATGCGTCGCGCCTCAACCAACGTCACGGTGGCGTCCGGCCCGACGCCGTAGTCGCCGAGTTCTTTGTATTTATAGGCTTCAACCAGAAATGAAGTGAACGTTCGATCGCCGCCCAGGGCGTCCAGCGCCAATCGCGCGAATTCCGAGCGAACGCCAGCGTGGGTCTTGGCGACCTTGCCGGTGCGTTCGACTATAAAGGCCTCGGCGGCGTGGAAAGCCGCGTAATATGCAGAGCGCGCGGCGGCTTTAGCGAGGCCGATGGCCGCGATCTTGTCGGCCTCATCCAGGTCATCCCGCGCTTTGTCGAGGTATGCCCTCGCCGTCGGCGTCACAGATCGCGCCCGTCGCGCCGAAGCTCTCCCATCAATGGCGTAGGCCGCCCATAGGCGCCGGCTGCAAACGGCATGGTGTTGATCACCGCGCCAGTGTCGAAGAGGAAATCGGTCTCGATGACCGCGAGTCGGTGCGCCTCCACCCCAAAGCTTTCGAATTCGTTGAGGAAAACGGCCACGTCATAGTCGGAATCCGGCCGCGCGTCGCCTCGCGCGCGGGAGCCGAATAGCACCGCGCGTTCGAGCCGACCCCCGTAGGCTTCCCGCAACGCGACGCTGAATCGACGCATTGGAATGTCGTCGGTGGGAGTCATGCCGGGCTTATAGCATGTCCGGTTCGAGGCTGTATTGTATCTAAAATCCTAAACCCGCAACACCGTCGTCTCCACGACCGGCCGGCGCTTCCAGATGCGGGAGGCGGCTTTCTTGACGGCTCGGGAGAGGGCGTTTTCCACTGTGCGATCGATGTCGCGCTCCTCGGCGGAGAGGCGGTTAAGGGCCGCGCCGGCGTCGGCGGCGAGGTCTTCGAGAGCTTTGGCGAGGGGGTAGTCTTCGTCGCCGGGCAGGCCCAGGGCCTTGACGAGGGGAACGCCGGCGAGGTGGCCGCGGCCGTCGAGGGCGACGGCGATGGTGAGGACGCCGTTGAAAGCGGCGTGGCGGCGTTCGCGCAGGGCCTCGCCATTCTCGGGGGTGACGACGCCGGCGTCGACGTAGAGACGGCCCGACGGAACCTCGTCGACGATCTGGGCCGGGCCGGGGGCCAAGCGGACCATGTCGCCGTTGCGCGGGGCGATGGTCTGGGGGACCTGCAGATCGCGGGCCAGGGCGGCGTGTTCGAGCAGATGGCGCCGTTCGCCGTGGGTGGGGACGGCGATCTCAGGGCGCGCCCATTGATACATGCGCTTCAACTCGTCGCGGCAGGGGTGGCCGGAGACGTGGATGCCCGGATGGTCGCGCTCGGTGTAGAGGCGCACCCCGCGGTCGGCGAGCTTGTTTTGCAGGTTGCGGATGGGAATTTCGTTGCCCGGAATGATCCGTGAGGAAAAGACGCAGGCGTCGCCCTGGCCCAGATTGACGTGGGGATGATTGCCCTCGGCGATGCGCGACAGGGCGGCGCGCGGCTCACCTTGGCTTCCGGTGCAAAGATAGAGCACCTTCTGCTTGGGCAGGTGGCGCGCCTCGGAGTCGGAAAGGAAAGGGCCGACGCCCTCCAGCAGGCCCACCGAACGGGCGGCCTGGGACATGCGGATCATCGAGCGGCCAACCAGGCAGACCCGCCGGCCGTTCGCCTCGGCGGCGCGGATGATGGTGTCCATGCGCGCCACGTTGGAGGCGAAGCAGGCGGTGGCCACCCCGCCTTTCAGGTGGCCGATCAGGGCGTTGAGGGTTCCGCGCACCTTGGCCTCGGAGCCCGCCTCGCCGTCCACGAAGACATTGGTGGAATCGCAGACCATGGCCAGGACGCCCTCGTCGCCCAGCCGCCGGATGGCCCCTTCGTCGGTCGGCGCGCCAGTCAGGGGATCGGGGTCGATCTTCCAGTCGCCGGTGTGCAGGATCGTCCCCAGCGGCGTCCTGATGGCCAGGCCGTTGGGCTCGGGGATGGAATGGGTGAGGGTGATCAGGTTCAGTTCAAAGGGACCCAGCCGGATCGTCCCGTCGAGGGGAACCTCGGTGATCGGCGCCTCGCCGAGCAGGCCCGCCTCGCGGAGTTTCTCGCGCAGAAGGAAGGCGGTGAACGGGGTGGCGTAGAGGGGCGCCTTGAGGCGCGGCCACAGCCAGGCGACGGCGCCGATGTGGTCTTCGTGGGCGTGGGTGAGGACAATGCCGAGAATATCCTTGGCGTGTTCCTCGATGAAGGTGGGATCGGGCAGGATGATCTCCACCCCCGGCGTCGTCTGGTCGCCGAAGGTGACCCCCAGATCGACCACGATCCACTGTCGGGCATGGGGTGGCCCATAGCCGTAGAGGTTGAAATTCATGCCGATCTCGTTCGAGCCGCCGAGCGGCAGGAACACCAGTTCGTCTTGCGAAGGTTTGGTCATTTCCCGCCGAAATGGGGATTGCGCCGGACGATTTCGAGCAGGCCGACGATGGTGAGGTCGTGGTCGAAGTGGTCGATGGCCGTGGTGGCGTGCTCGAAGAGGGAGGCGACGCCGCCGGTGCCGATCACTTTCAGGGGCGCCTCGTACTCCGCCCTCATGCGCGCGATCAGGCCCTCGATCAGGGATACATAGCCCCAGAATATGCCCGACTGCATGGCCTCCACGGTGCCCTTGCCGATCACCCGGGCCGGCTTCTGGATCGCCACCCTGGGCAGGCGCGCGGCGGCGGCATGCAGGGCCTGCATGGAAAGATTGATCCCCGGCGCGATCGCCCCGCCCTCGAAGGCCCCGTCGGCGGCGACGATGTCGAATGTCGTGGCGGTTCCAGAATCCACCACCAGCAGCGCGCCGGGATAGGCGACGTGGGCGCCGATGGCGTTGACCAGCCGGTCGGCCCCGGCCTCCGAGGGCTTGGTGATGCGCACATCGACGCCCAGATCGACGTTCTCGCCGACCACCATGGGCTCCACATGCAGATAGCGGCGCGAAAGGTTGCGCAGGTTGAAGATCGACTGGGGGACGACGCTGGAGATGATGCAGCCATCGATGGCGGCCATCGACAGGCCGGCCATGCCCAGGAGCTGGGAAAGCCAGACGGCGTATTCGTCGGCGGTGCGCGAAGCGTCGGTGGCGGCCCGCCACTGGGCGATCCAGCGCGCGCCGTCATGCACAGCGAAGAGGGTGTTGGTGTTGCCCTGCTCGATGGCGAGAAGCATCCAGGGGTCCTTGAAGGCCGTGGGGCCATTCCCTTGAACGGCCGACGCAAAGCGCTGTAGCCCGCCGCGGCGTCTGATCCAAGCTGCGTGAACATTCTGGAAAGCAGAGCTGCGCGAACGCGAGTGGCCGGCTCCGACCGACCCGGCGGATCAGCGCCGCGAACCCGTTCGTTCGGAGAATCGCTTCGCGGGGGCGGGAACAGCGCCGAGATGGACAAGGTGAAGGAAGTTTAACAAGACCCAGACAAGGGGCAAGTTTACCTGTTTTGGAAGCAACTGCGCAAAACAGAATTGCGGCTTCGTTCTGGGATAGGACTGGAAGGGCGAGAATGAAATTGGGGCTTTTGATCGCCTGCCTGGGACTTCTCGCGCCGGCAGTCACCAGAGCAGAGTCTTTGGAAATAACCATCGACGACAAAGCGGCGCGCGCCGTGTTGAAGGCGGTTGAAGAACCGAGTCTGACGCGAGATCAAGCATTGGCCATTGCACGACTTCCAGGGAATGAAGGTCTGATCGAGAAAGCCAAGTCTTACGGCCAATCCGCGGATGAGGGGCGACTCGCGGACGCCCTCGTCGCCGCCGCGAGACACGAAATCAGCGATTCAGATGCGATTTTTGAATTTGCCAAGGTTCGCGACACCGCACCCGAAATCGAGAAGACGCTCGACGCACTGACCCAACCATCGGCGCGCACCGTAGATGAAGTGAAGCGCCGCGTCGGGATGTTCACACCCGCTCGTGTTCACGGCTTGGCCATCGGATATATCGTGGTCGGCGGAACGTCCGGTGGGTTTTCGTTCGACAAGCCGCAATTTTATCTCAACCTGGCCTACTTTCCCTCGCCACTTCCGGCCAAGACGATTTTGATGCACGAGTTGTATCACGCCGTTCAAAATCTCGCGCGCACTTCGGGATCAAGCGCGGCTGTGGACGCGTGTTTAAGCAAACTTCCCGCTGGGCGCCACTTGTCGGAATTGTTTGTTTCCCTTTCCGATGAAGGAACCGCGAGTTATGTAGGAGATGTGTTGTCACTTCCGTCCGATAGCGATCAAGTGACTCATGCTATGCGGGAGCGTATGCGGCACAACATAGGCGCAAGCAATCGAAGTATTACGTTGTTAGAACTTTCAATACATGCGTTATCAACAGCTTCTGACGTGAGCTATGATGACATATATGCTCTCGGATTTTACAACGATGAGATTCTGTATGCGATCGGCTATTTGATGGCGAAGGCGATTGCGACGGAACGCGGTCCCGGCGCTGTCGCGGAGTTGATCGACAAACCGGCGTCGCATTTCGTCACGAGTTATGTCGCGCTTCCCGGATACGGCAAGACCAAAGATGTTCCGAGACTCGACCCTGAGACCATTGCATGGGCGGGAAAGCTCGCGGGTTGCGGGGCTTGAGACGGGCGCGCCGATGGCGCCGACGCGGTTGATGGCCTAATCAGAAACGCGGCTCAAAAAATACATCGCCGGCGGTGATCCTGCGCACCGCCCCCGCCGCCGTTCTAAGCCTGAGCGCGCCATCGGCGTCCAGTCCCTCGGCGACGCCCTCGACGGTCTCGGCGGCGAGGCGCGCGGTACAGGGCTCGCCGAGGCCGTAAGCGCCGGCGGTCCAGGCCTCGGCGATGGGGGCAAAGCCCAGCCGCTCCCAAAGATCGCGCCAGCGGGCGAAGGCGGCGGCCAGAAGGGTCAGGGCTTCGAGGGGAGCGGGCGGCGGGGCGCGCATGTGCTCGGCAAAGGCGGTCGCCGGGCGGTCGGCGGCTCTCGGCGGCGTCGCCAGATTGACCCCGAGGCCGACCGCAATCCAGAGCGCGCCGCCCGCCGCCTGTCCCGATTCCACCAGAATGCCCGCCGCCTTGCGGCCGTCGATCAAGGTGTCGTTCGGCCACTTCAGGCTGACGAGGAGTGACGGCACGTAGGCGCGGGCCAGATCGGCCGCCGCCAGAGCGGCGACGAAGGACACCTGGGCCGCCTGCGCGGGCGGCTTTGGCGTCGAGAACAGGAAGGTGGCGGCGAGGTTTCCCTCCCCCGTCTCCCATGTCCTGCCACGCCGGCCACGCCCGGCGCTCTGGCGCGACGCCGTAATCCAGAGGGGACCGGCCTCGCCCGCCTCCGCCCGGCGGCGCGCCTCCGCATTGGTGGAATCGAGTTCGTCGAAGGCGACGATAGGGATTGCGTCCATGGCCTAACGCTGGGCCAGGGCGACGGCCGCGGCGTGGGTCAGGGGATCGAGAGCGACCAGGGCGATCAGGACGACGGGAAAGGCGAACAGGGCCAGGGCGTAGGCCACGATGCGGCCTTCCAGGGCGGGGAGGTCGGTGGGACCGGGCGAGGGGTCCAGCCACATCACCTTGACCAGCTTCAGATAGTAGAAGGCCGCCACCACGCTGCCGACCAGGGCGATGGCGGCGGCGATGCCCAGGCCCTGCCCGGCCCCCCAGGCGGCCCTGAAGACATAGAATTTTCCCCACAGTTCGCCCAGCGGCGGCAGGCCCAGGGCGGAAAGGGCGAAAATGGTCATGCACATGGCCATGCCGGGGCGCTCGCGCATCAGGCCGGCGAAGTCGTCCATGGTC
>JBDTIW010000062.1:0-4093 GCA_039936215.1 Caulobacteraceae bacterium
AAATCGACCTTGCGCAGGACGGCCACCTTGGCGTCGATCTCGCGGCCGAGCACGGCCAGGGTCACGGTGTCGCCGACCTTCACGTCGGCCCCCTTGGCGGCGTCGGTGGAAAGGGCGATCAGCGGCGTGCCGCCATAGTCGGCCGGCCACCAGGCCCCCTTGACGATGCCGGCGTTCAGGGGTTGGCGACCGAGGGCCGACAGATCGATGTCGTTGTCGTAGGCCCAACGGTCGGCCAGATCGATGCGGCCCCGATCGACCACCTGGCCGCGCACCCGCACGATCCGGCCGGTGGCGAAGGGCGCGCGCAGATAGTCGCGCGCGGTCAGGCGGCGGCCGAAGGCGCGGGCCAGGGCGGCGTCGAAGGCGGCGCCCCCGCCGGCCGGAATGTCGGTGAACACCAGGGCTGGGGCGGTGCGCGGCGCCACGTCGGTCACCTCGGCCAGCAGGCTCGACTGGATGAGGACCACGGCCGACAACAGGGCGACTCCCAGCCCGATGGCCGGGGCCGCCGTCCGCGCCGCCGACCTAGGGCCGGCGAGGTTGGCGAGGCCGATCCTCAAGGGTCCACGCGCTCCGGCCCGCAGCCGCCCCGCCCCGAAGGCGGCGCCGGCCCCCAGGATCCACAGGGCCGCGAAGGCGACCGCGACCCCGCCGATCATCGCGCCGGCCGCCAGCGGCGTCGGGGCGGTGACGACGGCGAGGCCCGCGAGGGCCAGCGCGGCGAGGATGGCCCCCAGGGTCTCCACGCCCAGGGCCGGGCGACCGGCGAGGTCATGGCGGAAGAGGGCGGCCGGCGGCGTGACGCGAGCGCGGGCCAGGGGGACCAGGGAAAAGGTGGCGCCGGCCAGCAGGCCGAAAGCGCCGGCCTTGGCCAGCGGCCAGGGATAGAGGGCGAACAGGGCCGGAATGGGAAGCTGATCCTTCACCAGCTCGCCCAGCAACAGGGGCGCCGCCGCGCCGACCGTAAGGCCGATCAGGACGCCAAGGATCGCCAGCAGGCCGATCTGGATCGCATAGACATCGCGAACCAGGGCCCCCTCCGCGCCCAGGACCTTGAGCACGGCGATGGCGCCCGTCCTGGCCTCCAGGAAGGCCGACACCGCGCCGGCGACACCAAGCCCGCCTGCCACCAGGGACGCCAGGCCGATGAAGCCCAGGAAATATTCGAGCTGATCGAGCAGGCGATGGATGCCCGGCGCCGCGTCGTTCCGGTCGCGGATGCGAAGGCCGCCGCTCAGGGGTCCCGGACGCAGCGCCTTCTTGAGCGCCTTCCTGACCGCCGCCGGCCGCTCGCCGGGCGGCAGGGCAATGCGCGCCGTTTCTCCGAACGGCAGGCCGGGGGTGAGAAAGCCGCCCCCCTCCACGGCGCCCATGCGGGTGAGGACGCGCGGACCCAGGGCAAAGCCCCGCGACAGACGGTCGGGCTCGCTGATCAGCACCGCCCGCGCCACCATGGGCACGTTGCCGATCAGGAAGCGGTCGCCGATCTTCAGGCGCAAACGATCCAGCAACGGCTTTTCCACCACCGCGCCTTGAGCGTCGCCCTGCGGCCGTAGCGCCTGGGCGAGGCTTGCACCGCCCGCCAGCTCGACCTGTCCCGCCAGGGGATAGTTGGCGCTGACCCCGCGCAACTCCACCAGCCGCCGCTCGCCCGACGGCGCCTGGGCCATGGCCTGGGCGGCGACGGCGTAGTCGACTTCGCCGGTCCGTTCCATGGCCGCCCGCTCGGCGCCGGTGAACCGCCGCTCTCCCAGGGTGACGGCGATGTCGCCGCCCAGAATCTGGCGCGCCTGCGAGGCCAGGCCGGCTCGGAAGGCCTGGGCCGTCGATCCCGCCGCGGCGATGGCGGCGACGCCGAGCGCCAGGCAGGCCAGGAAGATGCGAAAACCCCGCACCCCGGCGCGCAATTCCCGGATGGCCAGGCGCAGGGCTAGCGGCATGGTCTAGGCGCCGGAGATCATGACGCCGTCGGCCATGCGGGCCCGACGGTCGGCCCGGGCGGCCAGGGCCTCGTCGTGGGTGAACAGGACCAGGGCGGCGCCGGTTTCCGCCGCCAAGGCGAACATCAAGTCGGTGACGGCGGCGGCGTTGGCGGCGTCCAGATTGCCGGTCGGCTCGTCGGCGAACAGCAGGGCGGGCCTCGCCGCCAGGGCGCGGGCCAGGGCCACCCGCTGCTGCTCGCCGCCCGACAGTTGATGAGGATAGTGGCGAAGGCGCGGGCCAAGCCCGACCCGGTCCAACCACGTCCGGGCGCTCGCCGCGGCGCCGCGCTCGCCGGCGATCTCCAACGGCGTGGCGACATTCTCCTCGGCGGTCATATTGGCCAGCAGATGAAAGGACTGGAAGACTAGCGACACCCGCCCGCGCCGCAGCCGGGCGCGTCCATCCTCGTCGAGCCTGGCGAGATCCTGGCCAAGGAGGAGCACCCTCCCGGCGGTCGGCCGCTCCAGGCCGGCGGCGACAGCGATCAGGGAGGACTTGCCACAGCCGGAGGGTCCGACCACGGCCACCCGCTCGCCGGGGCCCACGGCAAAATCGACGCCGCGCAGGATGTCCACCGGCCCAGCCCCAGAGGTCAGGGTCAGCGACACGCCTTCCAGGCGCAGCGGCGGCGGCGCGGCTTCGTCTGGCGTTTCGGGCGCGGCGGGTTTGAGGCGGGTCAAGATTTGCCTACATAGGGCAAGCCCATGCCAGCGCCAGCCCACCGCTCTCTGACCCGTCGCCACATGGTCGCTGGAGTCCTGGCCGGCGCCGCTTGGCCGGCGTGGGCGGCCCGCCTTCCGGTGGTCACCATCCTCGGCGATTCGATCACCGCCGGCTATGGCCTGCCCGCCGCCGCCGCCCTGCCGGCCAGATTGCGGGCCGCCCTGTCCCGCATCGGCGTCCCGGCGACGGTGCGGGGCGCGGGGGTGAGCGGCGACACCACCGCCGGTGGCCTCGCCCGCCTCGATTTCTCGGTCCAGGGCGACACTGTCGTGTGCGTCGTCGCCCTGGGCGGCAACGATCTCCTGCAAGGCCTGGACCCCAGGGCCACGAGGGCCAACCTCACCCGCATCGTGACCCGCCTGAAGGCGCGCCGGATCGGCGTGGTGCTGGCCGGCGTCGCCGCGCCGGCGGCCATCGGCGCCGCCTACGCCCACGATTTCAACGCCACCTTCGCGGCCGTGGCCCGCACCCAGCGGGTGGCCTTCTATCCAGACCTGCTGGCCGGCGTCGGTCGCCATCCGACCCTCAATCAGCGCGACGGTATCCACCCCAACGCCCAAGGTGTGGTGATCATCGCCGCCCGCATCGCCCCACTGGTGGCCAGGGCGCTCAAGGCGGGCCGGTGATTCGCCTCTTTGCCGCCGTGGTCGTTCCGGGCGACATCGGCCACGCTCTGGCGCGCCGCCAGCAAGGACTCCCTTGCGCCCGCTGGCGGCAGGTCGAAAGCCTGCACATCACCCTGCGCTTCGTGGGCGACGTGGCCGAAAATCAGGCGGACGATCTCGACGCCGAGCTTGCCGTGGTCGGCGGAGGACCGTTCGAGATCGCCCTGGCGGGGGTCGGCGTCTTCGGCGAAGGAGCGGATATCGTCTCGGTGTGGGCCGGCCTCAAGGCGAGCGAGCCCTTGAAGCGCCTCGCCGCCCGCTGCGAAACGGCCGCCCGCCGGGCGGGGCTGAAGGCGGCGGCCCGCGCCTGGCGCCCGCACGTCACCTTGGCCTATTTGCGTCACGCCGACCCGGTCCGCGTCGCGGCCTGGATCGCCGCTCACAACCTCCTGAAGTCCCCGCCCTTTCCGGTGACAGCCTTCGGCCTCTATTCCACCCGTCGCACCGCCGCCGGCTCGGCCTACCGCCTGGAGCGGTCCTATCGCCTAGACTGAAACCGCATGGTCCTTGAGGACGCCCAGTGGCGCGATGGCCAGCAGTTCCTCGTGGGTGGCTTCCAGCACCAGGGGCGGGGCGACGCCGGCGTCGAGGGCCTCCTTCCAACGCGGCGCGCACACGCACCAGCGGTCGCCGGGGCGCAGGCCCGGAAAATCGAACTCCGGGCGCGGGGTGGAGAGATCGTTGCCAGCGTTCATGGAAAAGCGCAGAAACTGGGCCGT
>JBDTIW010000063.1:0-18139 GCA_039936215.1 Caulobacteraceae bacterium
GGGCGTGATTGCCCCACACATTGCCGAACGGAATCACATCGTGATTGACCCCCGCCATGCCGCCCACGAAGGCGTGGCGGCCGATGCGGGTGTTCTGGTGGGCCGCCGAGAGACCACCCATGATCACATGGTCGCCCACCACCACATGACCGCCCAGGGTGGCGCTGTTGGCCATGATGACCTTGTCGCCGACCACGCAGTCGTGGCCGATGTGAACCCCGACCATGAAGAAGCCGTCCGATCCCACCGTGGTCACGCCGCGCCCCATCGCCGTACCGCAGTGCATGGTCACATGCTCGCGGACGATGTTTCGCGATCCGATTTGCAGGCGTGTCGGCTCGCCCTTGTGTCCGGCGTGTTGCGGCGCGCCGCCCAGGCAGGCGTAGGGGTGGACCACGCACTCCTCGGCGATATCGGTAAGGCCCTCGACGACCACGTGGGAGGCGAGCCGCACGCCCGCGCCGAGACTGACATCGGGACCGACGATGCAGAACGGACCGACCTGGACATCCAGAGCCAGGCGCGCCTTGGCGTCGACGATCGCCGTGGGGTGAACCTTCGTCACTTGCGCGTGTCGACCAGCATGGCGGCGAAGTCCGCCTCGGCGGCCAGCTTGTCGCCCACCATGCCCCGGCCGTGGAACTTCACCACGTCGCCGCGGGACCGCTGAACCGACACCTCCATACGCAGGACGTCGCCCGGGCGCACCGGATGGCGGAATCGGCAATGGTCCACGGACATGAAAAGAATGATCTTGCCCTCCGGATCGACATCCCACGATTTCGACATCAGCAGGCCGCCGGTCTGGGCCAGGGCCTCGACGACCAACACCCCCGGCATCACGGGGGCGCCTGGGAAATGACCCAGGAAAAAAGGCTCGTTCATGGTCACGCATTTGATGCCGACGAGAGAAACATTGGGACAATATTGCTCGGCGCGATCGACGAACAGAAAGGGCGGACGGTGCGGAATGCGCCGCATGATCTCATGGATGTCGATGTCGCTCGAGGCCGTTCCTTGTGCGTCAGACAATGTCATGCTTCCCCCCTGCCGTGCGCCGACCGCCGGGCCTTGCGCGCCAGCCATGCCGTTTCGCGCATCCAGCGGCCGACGGGACGGGCCGGCGACCCGCCCCAACTTTCGCCCGAAGGCACGTCCTTCATCACCCCGGCGGCGGCGGCGATGCGCGCGCCCGCGCCGATCGTCACGTGATCGGTAACCCCGGCCCGGCCGCCGAACATACACCCATCGCCCACGGTCACACTGCCGGAAATGCCGGTATGGGCGGCCAGGAGGCAGTCGCGACCGATGACCACATTGTGGGCGATCTGCACAAAGTTGTCGATCTTGGTGTTCTCGCCGATCACGGTGTCGTCCCAGGCCCCACGGTCGATGCATGAGCCCGAACCGATGGTGACGCCGTGGTGGACGATCACCCGGCCCAGTTGCGGCACATCCACCAGTCCCCTCGGCCCGGCTGCGGCGCCGAAGCCAGGCTCGCCGATCACCGCTCCGGCGTGAATTCGGGCACGATCGCCGATCAGGGCGAAGCCGATGCTGGCGCCCGCGCCCACATAGCTGTCGGCGCCGATGGCCACGCCGGGACCGATCACCGCCCCGGCCGAAACATAGCTTCCCCGGCCGATGGTCGCGCCCTGACCGACCACAACGCCCGGACCGAGGACAACCCCATCCCCAAGTTCGGCGGAAGGATGAACGGCCGGCGTCCCCGCCTCGTGGCAACGGGGGCGATGCAGGCGATCGGCGGCGATCGCATAGGCCGCCTGCGGCCAGGCGGTGACGAGGGTGGCGCAGCCCTCTGGCGACAGCGACACGTTCTCGCCGGCGATGAAACAAGCCCCCGCCCGCGTCGCGGCCAGGCTGGACGCATGGCGGCGGTCACTGAAATAGGTGACGCTCGTCCCGTCGGCCCGCGCCAGCACCGCCGCCTGGTTCACGCAAAGCTCCGCCGCCCCGCCGGCCTGCTTGGCGCCGGTGAGCACGGCGAGCGCTCCCAGGCTCGCGGGAGCCAGGGTTTCGTAGAAGCGGGGATCCGGCACGGTCCTTGACGCCGGTCCGCCCGCCGGGTCAGCGCGCCGGGGCGGCCGCGGCGGTGTCCAGACGCTCGCGATCGAACGCGAACTGCTGGATCTTGGCGTTCAGCGCGGTCACCGCCTGACTGGTCAGATCCATATCCGGGTTGTTCATCATCACCGAACGCTTGTCGATCAGGGCGCTGCAACGTCTTTGCTCATAAAGTTGCCGCGCGATCGGATCGAGTTCCTGGGCGATCCGATTGATCGACTTCTGGTCCGTCGCCTGGATCTCGCGCTGGCGGAGATCGGCCTTCTGGCGCAGAGCGTTGATCCGGACCTGGAGCGCCTGAGCGCGGCTCTGGAAGGTGGCCGCGTCCAGGGTCGGGCGAGCGGCGTCCAGAGTGCGGCCATCGGTTTCAATGGCGGTGTTCTCGGGACCGATCTCCGCCTTCACCTGGGCGACGATCTGGTTCATGCGGCTGGAGACGTACTGGCCGACCGTCGAGGCGCTGATCGCCGTGTCGATCGAAATGACGCACAGGCCGGGGATCGCCGGACCGTTGGGGATGGGCGATGCGGCGGGGGCGGCGGCTGGACGGGCGGGCGCCTTGGCCTGGGCGAAGGCGCCCGAGGCGATGGCCGCGAGGGTGAACACGCTCGCCGTACCAAGGGCGAGAAGCTTTTTAGTCATGGAGTCTAGAACCTTGTTGAAGTGGAAAAACGGAACAATTCCGTCTTGTCGTAAGAGTCTTTTCGGATGATCTGGCTGAAGTCGAAGCGCAGCGGTCCCATGGGAGATTTCCAGAAGATGCTGATGCCCGCCGACGCCCGCAGTCCCAGATCATCCTGTACGGTCGTCAGGGGCAAATTTGTGTTCGGATTGATTTTTTCAGCCTTGTCGAGAATACCGAGCGTGCCGAAATCGGTGAACAGGGCGGTCTTGATGCCATACTGTTCCGGCAGCTTGTTGGGGATGGTCAATTCGAAGGTGCCGATGGCGTAGAGCTTGCCGCCCAGGGAATCGCCGAACTGAGTGTCGCGCGGGCCGATGCCGGCGATCTGGAAGCCTCGGAAGGTGTCGCCGCCTTCGTAGAAGCGGTCGGTGATGCGGATATTGTCGCCGTTCCAGCCGTCGATGTAGCCCGCCGAGCCGCTGAAGCTGAAGATGAAGTCCTTGTTGAAGCCGTGGTACCAGCCGCCGCGCAACTCGCTGCGCACATAGTGGACCGATCCCCCGACGCCGGCCACATCCTGCGACAGGTTCACGAAGTAGCCCCGGGTGGCGACGATCGGATCGTTCCGCTCGTCCAGGCCCAGGGTGTAGCCCACCTGGGAGGTGATGTAGGAGCCGCGCTGCTGGCAGAGCACCACCGAAACCAGTTCCGCGCCGGGAACACACAAGGAGTCGGCGACGATGACGTCGTCGGTGCGCAGGGTATAGCGCGTGGTCAACAGGCTCTTTGCCGTCAGCGGGAAGGCCAGCCGCACGGTGCCGCCGGTGGAGGCGGTGTTGTAGGAAGCCTGCTGGGAGAAATCATAGCGGTAGGTGTAGATGTCGAAACCCGCCTGCAGATCGCGATCGAGAAAGTGCGGTTCGGTGAACGAGAGGTCGGCCTGCTGGCGCAACGATCCCAGGGAGATGCGGGCGCGCACATCCTGGCCGCGACCGCGGAAATTGGACTGGCTGATCCCCACGTCGGTGACCAGCTTGTCGATCGAGCTGTAGCCGGCGCTGAACGAGAGCTGGCCGGTGGGCTGTTCGGTGACGTGGACCTGAACATTGGTGCGATCCGGCGCCGAGCCGGGCACATTGGTGACGTCGACGTCCTTGAAAAAGCCCAGGGCCCGGATGTTGTTCTTAGAGCGGTCGACCAGGGCGCGGTTGTAGGCGTCCCCCTCGGCGACGTTGAGCTGGCGGCGAATCACATAGTCGAGGGTGGTCGTATTGCCCACGATATCGATGCGGTCGATATAGACGCGCGGTCCTTCCTTGACGTCGAACACCACATCGACGGTGTGCTTGGCCGGATTGGGCGTGTAGCGCGGGCGCACATCCACGAAGGCGAAACCCGCCGCCCCCGCCGCGAAGGTGAGGGCGTCGGTGGCCTGCTCGATCTTCTGATCCTGATAGACCTGACCTTCGCGGATGGGCAGAAGCTGGCGCAGAATATCGCCGTTCAACTTCTTTAGTTCGGTTTGAACGGTGAGCTTGCCGAAATGGTATTTGGCGCCCTCGTCCAGGGCGTAGGTGACGGCGAAACCGTTCTTGTCCGGGGCCAGCTCGGCCACCGACGAGACGATGCGGAAATCGTAAAAGCCGCGATTGCGGTAGAATTTTCTCAGCTGTTCGCGGTCGTACTCGATGCGGTCCGGATCGTAGTTGTCGTTGGAGGCAAAGAATTTATACCACTGGCTCTCCTTGGTCACCACGACGTTGCGCAGATCGTTGGCCGAGAACTCGGTGTTGCCGAGAAAATTGATTCTCAGAATGCCGCTCTTCGGGCCTTCGCTGATTTCGAAGATCAGATCCACCCGCCGTTGAGGCAGTTCGATGATCTTGGGCGTCACCGTGGCCGAAATCCGCCCGGCCCGCCGATAGAGCTCGACGATCCGCCCGACATCCTCCTCCACCTTGGCGCGCGTGAACACACCGCGGGGGCGAATCTGAACCTCGTCCTTGAGCTTGTCTTCCTTGATGCTGGAATTACCTTCGAAGAGCACCTGGTTGATCACCGGGTTTTCCACCACCTTGACCACCAGATCGGTTCCCTGAAGGTCGATCTTCACGTCGGAAAACAGATCGGTGCGGAACAGCGCCTTGAGGGCGACGTCGATCTTGGCCGGATCGACCTTGTCGCCCACCGCGACCGGCAGATAGGAGGTGATGGTTTCCGGATCGATCCGCTCGTTGCCCTGGATGACGATGCGACTCACCACGCCACTCTGTTGCGCCTGGGCGAGGGCGGCCACGGGCGTTCCCAGAATCGTCCCGCCCATGAGCAGGGCCAAGCCCGAGACCAGCGCCACGTTGCGCGCGCGAAAATTTTTCAACGGATCAGCCATGCCGGAGAAGGTCGCCTTACGAAAACAAGCTGCCGAAGAAATGAACCACGCGCAGTCGCTGCAGGTCGTTCCAGGTGGCGAACAACATCAAACCTACCAGCAAAGCAAGACCAACGCGATAGCCCGCCGCCTGGACGCTGGCGGCCAGCGGACGACGCACGACGGCCTCATAGGCGTAAAAGAGCAGATGGCCGCCATCCAGGACGGGGATCGGCAGCAGATTCAGCAGCCCGACGCTGACCGACAGCAGAGCCGCCAGCTGAATGAGGAAGAAGCTCGTGGCCACCATCCAGCTGATCCCCGCGCTGTTGGCGGTCGCGACGGCCTGTTTGGTGATCGCCCCGGAGGCGTGGGCGATGCCGATGAAGCTGTGGAGCTGATCGGCCCCGACTTGGCCCGAGACGATTCGGCCCAGATAAAAAATGGTCGTGGCGGTCACATCCGCCGTCTTGGCCAGTCCCATGCCGACCGCCTCGATCGGTCCATAGCGTTGAAGCTTGCCCATTGGGGCGACCAGGCCCAGGCGGCCGATCGTCTCCACGCCGCCGAAGGGGCTGGGGATCCTATAGGCCGCCGGCGTGGCGATGAGGTGAAGCGGTCGCCCGGCTCGTTCGACGGTGAAATCGATCGGCCGCCCGGCGCGAAATTGCACATAGAACTGGACGTCCTCGAAGCTTTTCATCGGACGGCCGTCGGCCGCCCGCAGGACGTCTCCACTCTGGAAGCCGGCGCTGGCCGCCACGCCGGCCGGAACCACCTCCACCCGCGTGGTCGTCACCGGTTGGCCAAACACCGCGAAACCCACCGAAAACAGGACGACGGCGAGCAGGAAGTTGGCCGCCGGTCCGGCCACGACGATCAGGGCGCGCTGCCACAGCGGTTTGAAGTGGAGATATTTCTTTTCGGCCCCGACGCCCTCGCGTTCGACGATGGCGGCGCGCAGGGTCGCCAAATCGGTTCCATCTGGAACGCTGGCGGCGTTGTCGTCGCCGGCGAAGCGCACATAGCCGCCCAGCGGCAGCCAGCCGATTCGCCACTCGACCCCGCCGCGATCCTTCCACGACGCCAGGGCCCGGCCAAAGCCGATGGAGAAGCGATCGATCGCCACCCCGAACGCCCGGGCGGTGACAAAATGCCCCAGCTCATGGATGGTGACGATGACGGTGATGACGAAAAGGAACGGCAAAACGTAGAACATCGCGTTCTGCAGAAAGGCCATCATGACGGGTGGTCTCCTTGCGCCTTTCAGCCCATGCGCTTCAATCGCGACAGGACTTGGGCGGCGACATGGCGGGCGCTCGCATCGATGGTCATCGCCCTGTCCAGGGCCTCGTCATGGCTCCCCGCGGCGAGAGCTTCGCTGTCGTTCATCTGTTCGAGGGTCCGGGAGACCGTGGCGGCGATGTCGAGAAAGCCGATCTCGCGTCCCAGGAAGGCGGCCACGGCCACCTCGTTGGCGGCGTTCATCGCCGCCGAAGCGCCAGCCCCCGCCCCCAGGGCCTGCCGGGCCATGGCCAGGGCTGGAAAGCGGACCTCGTCGGGCGCCTCGAAGGTCAGTTGGCCGACAGCCGCCAGGTCCAGCTTGGCGGCCGGCCACGCCGCCCGCGCCGGCCACGCCCAGGCGCAGGCGATCGGCGCGCGCATGTCCGGCGGACCGAGCTGCGCCAGGGTCGAGCCGTCGGCGTACTCCACCAGACTGTGAATTACCGACTGGGGATGGATGATCACCTCGATGCGATCGGCGGGCATAGCGAACAGATAGGCGGCCTCGATCATCTCCAGACCCTTGTTCATCATGGTGGCGCAATCGACCGAGATCTTGGCTCCCATGTCCCAGGTGGGGTGCGCCACCGCCTGTTCCGGCGTCGCCGCCGCCATGGCCTCACGACTCCATTGGCGAAAGGGGCCGCCCGAGGCGGTGAGGATGAGGCGCCGCACCTGTTCGGCGTTGGCCGGCGCGAAAACCTGAAAAATCGCCGAGTGTTCCGAATCGACCGGAATGACGCTTCCGCCGGCCGCCTTGGCGACGGCCAGCAGCGCCGGTCCGGCGCACACCAGGCTCTCCTTATTGGCAAGGGCGACGACGGAGCCGGCCCTGGCGGCCGCGAGGGTCGGCGCGAGACCGGCCACCCCGACGATGGCGGCCATGACCCAGTCGGCGCCCTGTTCCGCCGCCTCGACGATGGCGCCGGCCCCGGCCGCTGCGGCGACGCCCGAGCCGGCCAGGCGTTCGCGAAGTTCTGGCAGGCGGCTCTCGTCCTCGATGACGGCGAGGCGCGGTCTCCAGGCCAGAGCCTGTTCCGCCAGAAGCGCGACGTTGCGGCCCGCCGTCAGGGCCAGGATATCGATGTCGGCGCCCATCTGCCCAAGCAGGTCCAGGGTGGATACGCCCACCGAACCGGTGGAACCCAGAATCACCACGGTCCGCGGAGCCATCAGTGCGCCCAGCCGAAGTGGACGATCAAGCGGGCGACGGCGAAGATGATGACCGCGAACATCAGACCATCGACACGGTCCAGCAAGCCGCCGTGACCCGGGATGAGATCGCCTGAATCCTTGACCCCGAACCGCCTTTTCAACATCGACTCCCAAAGATCGCCGGCCATGGTCGCCAGCCCGCCCATCAATCCGATCGCCGCCGCTCCGACGAGCGACAGATGCATGAAGGCCGCCGCCACCCCCACCGCCGCCGCCATGGCGCCGGCCAAGCCGCCGATGAACCCCGACCATGTCTTATTCGGGGAATAGCGCGGCCAAAGCTTTGGCCCCTTGAGTATGCTCCCGACCAGAAAGGCGGCGATATCCGCCGCCCAGGTGGTGGCGAACAGCATCAGGATCCAGCCACGGCCCTGCAGGCTATCGCGAAGCCAGACGATCGCCAAGCAGGCCGGCGCGATATAGAGCACCCCATAGGCGGCGTCGATGGCGCGCCGCGAGGCTCCCCTGGCCACCGCGCCGGCCGCCAGGGCGCCCAGAACCACGCAGCCCCAAGCCTCTCCATAGCGGTGGGTGTAGGCCACCAGGATCACTGTCACCACCGCCACCGTGGTCACCACGGCGGCGCGGGCCGAATGGCGGGAGGTAACCATGGCCGCCCACTCGATGGAAAGCAGGGCTCCGGCCACGGCGATCAGAACGAGAAAGGGCGCCCGCCACAGGACCGGGGGCCAATCGAACACCCACACAGCCCACACCGAAACCGCCGCCAGGACGACCCCGGAAGCCGCCCTGACGCCGAAGTTGTCCCAGTCGAAGCGCCTAGCTCGCGGCAAGAACGTCATCGACGGCGGCGCCGCCGTATCGCCGCTCCCGGGAATGGAAGTCGGCCACGGCGGCTCTGAGATGCTCGGGTCCATAGTCGGGCCAATAGACGTCCTGGAACACCAGTTCGGCGTAGGCGCATTCCCAGAGCAGGAAGTTGGAAAGCCGCTGTTCGCCGCTGGTGCGGATGATCAGATCGGGCGCGGGGGCCGGGGCGGTCGAGAGGCGCGCCTCGAACACCGCCTCGTTCAGATCGCCGGCCCGCGCGACGCCCGCCTCTACCGAGAGGGCGAATTTGCGCGCCGCATCGACGATATCGGCCCGGCCGCCGTAGTTGAACGCCACCTGAAGGAAAAAGCGGTCGTTGCCAGCGGTGCGCGCCTCGGCGGTTTCGACGATGTCGAGAATGTCCGCATCGAGGCCCGAGCGACGGCCGACGATCCTCACCCGCACCCCGTCGCGTTCCAGGCGCGCCAGATCGCTTTCGAAATAGGCCTTGAGGAGACCCATCAGTTCGGAGATTTCCGGTTTTGGTCGGCGCCAGTTCTCGGTGGAAAAACCGAATACGGTCAGACGCTCGATGCCCAGGGCCGGGGCGCCCTCGACGGTTCGGCGCAGCGCGGCCACGCCGGCGCGGTGTCCAAACGCCCGGGGCAGGCCCCGCTGCTTGGCCCACCGCCCGTTGCCGTCCATGATGATGGCCACGTGCAGACCGCCGGCGGCGGCCGGCCTGGGCGCCCTGTCGTGCATGCCGATCGCCGGCGACATGGCTGATCCCTTCGCTTCCGCCCTTGCCTCGCGAATTCCTAGACCTGCATGATCTCTTGCTCTTTGGTTTTCAAGGCCTCGTCCACCTTGCGAACCGCGTCGTCGGTGAGCTTCTGAACCTCGATTCCGAGCCGCCGATGGTCGTCTTCGCTGATCACCGCAGCCTTCTCGGCGTCTCGCAGGTCGTCCATGGCTTCGCGACGGACGTTGCGCACCGCGATGCGCTGTTGTTCGGCGTATTTGCCGGCCAGCTTCACGAGGTCCCGCCGACGCTCCTCGGTGAGCGGCGGGATGGGGATGCGCAGATTCTGACCCTCGACAACGGGATTGAGGCCCAGCCCTGAATTGCGGATCGCCTTTTCCACCGACACCACCACCGCCTTGTCCCACACGCTGACCGTGATCGAGCGCGGTTCGGGCACCGAGACCGCGCCAAGCTGGCTGATCGGCATGCGCGCGCCATAGGCCTCCACATGCACCTGATCGAGCAGACTCGCCGAGGCGCGGCCGGTGCGCAGGGTGGCGAACTCCTCCTTCAGGGCGCCGACGGCCTTGTCCATGCGCTCGCGGTACTTCTTGAGATCGGGCTGTTCGGCGGACGCCATGACCCATCCTTTCCTTGTTTGTCAGTCTTTCCTTGTTTGTCAGTGCGCGGCTTCGATGGTGGTGAAGACCCCGCCGCCGTTCACGACCCGCAACAGGTTGCCCGGCTCGCGGATCGAGAAGACCACGATCGGAATGGCGTTGTCGCGCATCAGGGCGATCGCCGAGGCGTCCATGACCTTGAGATTCTTCGAGAGGACCTCATGATAGCTCAGGCGCTCGTAGCGCTCCGCCTTGGCGTCCTGCTTGGGATCGGCGGTGTAGACGCCATCGACGCTGGTGCCCTTGAACAGTGCGTCGCACCCCATCTCGGCGGCGCGCAGGGCGGCGGGGGTGTCGGTGGTGAAGAAGGGAGCGCCAAGGCCGGCGGCGAAGATCACCACCCTGCCCTTCTCCAGATGCCGCAAGGCGCGGCGGCGGATATAGGGCTCGCAAACCGCGTCCATGGGGATGGCCGACTGCACGCGGGTATGGACACCCGCCCGCTCCAGCGCGTTCTGCAGAGCCAGGGCGTTCATCACCGTGGCCAGCATGCCCATGTAGTCGGCGCTGGCCCGCTCCATGCCGCGGCCCGCCATGGAGACGCCGCGGAAAATGTTGCCGCCGCCGGTCACCAGGCAAAGCTCTATGCCGCGCTCCACCACCGCGGCGACATCGGCGGCCACGGCGTCCAGGGTGTTCATGTCGATGCCGAACGGCGCGTCGCCCATCAGCACCTCGCCCGAGACCTTGAGCAGGATGCGGCGATAGGGCGGACGCGGATCGGTCATGGCAAGCTCACCCTATCGACTCGCCTCGCCTTGGAGGGCTCGTGACGATCCTAGCCCGCGCCGGTCATCGCCGCCACTTCCGCGGCGAAGTCGCCGGAATTCTTGTCCACCCCATCACCCAGGGCAAAGCGGACAAACCCGGTGATCCTCACCGGCGAGCCGACGGCCTTGGCGGTCTGCGCCACCAGTTGCTCGATGGTCAGATCCGGATCGCGCACATAGGCCTGCTTCAGGAGCACCGCCTCCTCGTAGAATTTGCGGATGCGGCCCTCGACCATTTTTTCGGCCACGGCGGGCGGCTTGCCCGAGGCGATCGCCTGTTCGGTGAAGATGGCCCGCTCGCGTTCCACCGCCGCCGGATCGAGCTCCTCCACCGACAGGGCCAGCGGCGCTGTGGCGGCCACGTGCAGGGCGATATTGCGGCCCAGTTCCTTCAGCGCCGCCTGGTCGCCGGCCCCCTCGACAGCGACCAGAACACCGATCCGGCCCAGATCGGTCGCCCCGGCCACCGCGCCGTGGGTGTAGGCGCCGATCGCCCCCTGGCTCACGCCAAACCGCGCGCCGCGGCGCAGCACCATGTTCTCGCCGATGGTGGAGATCAGGTGGGTGATGGCCTCGGCGACGGTTTCGCCGCCGTCCATCTTGGCGCCGCGCAGAGCCTCGACATCGCCGTCCACGTCCAGCGCCGTCTGGGCGATCTTGCGGGCGGTCACCTGGAAGCCATGGTTGCGGGCCACGAAATCGGTCTCGGCGTTCAGTTCGATAACCGCCGCCGTCATGCCCGCGCCATCGGCGCGGCTGGCCAGGGCCACCACGCCTTCGGCCGCCACCCGGTCGGCCTTCTTGGCCGCCTTGGAGAGACCTTTGGTGCGCAGCCAATCGACGGCCGCCTCCATGTCGCCGCCGGTTTCCTGCAGGGCCTTCTTGCAGTCCATCATGCCGACGCCGGATTTGTCGCGCAGCGCCTTGACCAGCGCGGCGGTGATTTCGGCCATGGTTTCAGCTCCGCTCTAAGGGGATCTCGTCGGCGCCGCCGAAGCGAGTCCGTGTTCAGCTTTCGACGGCTTCGGGGGCCGACGCGGGTTCGGCGGTCGCCTCCGGGGCCGCCGCTTCTTCGGCCGGCGCGGGTTCGGGGGCGGCCTCGACCGCGGTCGGCTCTTGCGCCGGCTCAGGTTCGACGGCCGAGGCCGTCTCGGGCGCCGGCTCAGGTTCGACGGCCGAGGGCGCCTCGGGCGCCGTCTCGGAGGCCGGTTCAGGCTGGGCCGCGGCTTGGGGTTCCGGCGGGGCTTCGGGGGCGGCGGTAAAGGCCGCCTCCAGCTCGGGCTCCGGAGCGGGGGCCGGTTCCGGCTCCGGTTCGACGGCGGCCTTGGCGGCGGCGCTCATGCGCAGGGCCGGTTCGACCGGCGCCTCGGCCGCCCCGATATCGACGCCCATGGCCACCTGGCTCTCGGTCAGGCCGTCCAGCACCGCGTCGGCCACCAGATCGCAATAGAGCTGCAAGGCCCGCGCCGCGTCGTCGTTGCCCGGAACCGGGAAGGTGATGCCGATCGGATCGCTGTTGGTGTCGAGGATGGCCACCACCGGGATGTTGAGCTTGCGCGCTTCCTGGATGGCGATGGCTTCCTTGTTGGTGTCGATCACGAACATCAGGTCGGGGATGCCGCCCATGTCCTTGATGCCGCCCAGGGAAAGTTCCAGCTTCTCCCGCTCGCGGGTGAGCTTGAGCAATTCCTTCTTGGTGCGTCCACCGGCGTCGCCGCCGTCGAGGACGCCTTCGAGTTCGCGCAGGCGGGCGATGGAGCCGGAGATGGTCCGCCAGTTGGTCAAGGTGCCGCCCAACCAGCGGTGGTTGACATAGTATTGGGCGCAGCGCTTGGCGCCGGCCGCCACCGGTTCGGAGGCCTGGCGCTTGGTGCCGACAAACAACACCCGGCCGCCCGAGGCCGCCACCTCCCGCACCTTGACCAGGGCCTGATGCAGCAGGGGCATGGTTTGCGACAGGTCGATGATGTGGATGTTGGCGCGGGCGCCGAAGATGAAGCGTTCCATCTTCGGGTTCCAGCGATGGGTCTGGTGGCCGAAGTGGGCGCCAGCTTCCAAGAGCTGACGCATGGTGAAATCGGGTAGCGCCATGAACCTTTGTCCTTCTTCCGGTTCGTGCCTCCGCGGAACCAACCCCTCCTGTTGGAGGGGACCGGAACGGAAACGCGTGGGGAGTGACCCGCGCCTCGCCGAACGTCCGCGTGCGTGATGGCGGGCTAACTAGGCGCTATCGATCCGCGAGGCAAGACACTGTCGCGGTGAACCGGGGTGCATAATCGCGGTTCGCTCCGGTGCGTTGCGGTGACTCTCGATGTCAATTCGATGATGTTCGGCGACCTTTCGATGATTCCCGCCGCCCCAAGCAGGCCTAAACATCCTCCAGCGCCGCCACCCCGGGGGCGATCTTCAAGGCGCTGCGGAGGGCGGGGTCGAGCAGATAGCGACCGGGAAGTTTCATCTCGACCTCGCGACCGCCGGCGAAGGCGGCCACGAAGATCACCTCGCCGCCCCCGGCGGGGGCCGGCGTCAGGCGCGCCTTGAGGACGCTCAATTCCGTCACCGCCGGCGAGACATGGATGCGAAGGCCGGCGTCGACCTTTTCGATGGCCCGCTCAAGGGGCTGGGCGTCGTCGCCGAAGAAACGCACCTCGCCGTCGGTCGCCTTGGCGCGAACCTTCAGAACGATGGCCCTGCCGGGCTCCAGCAGGTCGCGGCAGCGCCGCAGGATCTCCGGCGGAAACAGCACCTCATATTCGCCGGTGGGATCGGAGAGGGAGACGAAGGCGAACTTGCCGTTGCTGCTGGCCGAGCTGCGCTCCTGGCGCCGGCGGACCATGCCGACCATGCGGAAGGCCTCGGCGCCGGCCGCCGCCTGGGCCATGGCGTCCACCAACAGGGTGGTGCGGTGGCGGCGCAACACCTCGACCATGTCGTCCAGCGGATGGCCGCTCAGATAGAAGCCGACCGCCGCCAATTCCTCGTCCAATTGCCGGACGGGATCCCATGGTTCGGTCCTGGGCAGGCGCGGTCGGGCCGCCTCGGCCTGTTCACCGAACAGACTCTCCTGGGCCGAGGCGCGGTCGGCGGCCATGCTCTGAGCGTAGGCGATCAGGGATTCGGCGCCAGCCACGATCTGCGCCCGGTTGGGATGAAGGGAATCGAAGGCTCCGGCCCGCGCCAGACTCTCCAGGGCCCGCTTGTTGACATGCCTGGGATCGATCCGTTCCAGAAAATCGAACAGGTCGGCGAACCGCCCGCCGGCTTCGCGCACCTCCACCACATGGGCCATGGCCAGAGCCCCGACGTTACGCACCGCGCCCAGGGCGTAGAGCACCTGGCCCTCGGAGACCTCGAAGTCCGATCCCGAGCGGTTCACGTCGGGGGCGAGGACCCCGACGCCCTGGCGCCTCGCGTCCTGATAGAAGACGGCCAGCTTGTCGGTGTTGGAGAGATCGAGGCTCATGGAGGCGGCGAAGAACTCCACCGGCGCATTGGCCTTGAGCCAGGCGGTCTGGTAGGCGATCAGGGCGTAGGGGGCGGCGTGGCACTTGTTGAAGCCGTAGCCGGCGAACTTGGCCATGCGCTCGAACATGGCGCCCGCTTCGCTCTCGCCAAGCCCATGTTCGGCGGCCCCGGAGAGGAATCTGGCCCGCTGCTGGTCCATCTCCTCCTTCTTCTTCTTGCCCATGGCCCGGCGCAGGAGGTCCGCCTCGCCCAGGGAATAGCCGGCCAGGATCTGGGCGATCTCCATCACCTGTTCCTGATAGACGATCACCCCATAGGTCTCGGCCAAGGCCGCCTCCAGGCCGGGCAGGATGGCGACCGGCCGCCGCCCCATCTTGCAATCGACATACTCGTCGATGGAATCCATCGGTCCCGGCCGATAGAGGGAAATCAGGGCGGTGATCTCCTCCACCGAGGCGGGACGCAGCTTACGCAGGGTGTCGCGCATGCCCTGGCCTTCCATCTGGAACACCCCGACGGTGTGGCCCGAGGCGATCAACTCATAGGTGGGCTTGTCGTCGAGCGGCAGCAGCTCCAGCGCCACCCCCGCCCCTCGCCGCTCCAGATGTTTCACCGCCCGGTGAAGGACGGTCAGAGTCTTGAGGCCCAGAAAATCGAATTTCACCAGGCCGGCGCTTTCCACCCACTTCATATTGAACTGGGTGGCCGGCAGGGACGAGCGCGGATCGCGATAGAGGGGCGCGAGCTCGGTGAGCGGGCGGTCGGCGATGACCAGGCCGGCGGCGTGGGTGGAGGCGTTTCGGTAGAGGCCCTCGAGTTGGAGGGCGATCTCCAGCACCTGGGCCACCGCCTCGTCCTCGCGGCGCGCCGCCAGCAGGCGCGGCTCCATCTCGATGGCCTGCGCCAGGGTGACCGACGCGGCCGGATTGTTGGGGATCATCTTGGCCAGCCGGTCAACCTGGCCGAGGGGAAGCTGCATCACCCGGCCCACGTCGCGCAACACCGCGCGGGCCTGCAGGGTGCCGAAAGTGATGATCTGGGCCACCCGGTCGCGCCCGTAACGCTCCTGCACATAGGCGATCACCTCCTCTCGCCGCTCCTGGCAGAAGTCGATGTCGAAGTCGGGCATGGAGACGCGCTCGGGGTTCAGGAACCGCTCGAACAGCAGGCCGAACCGCACGGGATCGATGCCGGTGATGAGCAGCGACCAGGCCACCGCCGAGCCCGCCCCCGACCCTCGCCCAGGCCCCACCGGAATATCGTGCGCCACCGCCCATTTCATGAAGTCCGAGACGATCAGGAAATAGCCGGAAAAGCCCATCGCCTGGATGACGCCGATCTCGCGCTCCAGCCGCGCCCAATAGACCTCTTCCCCGTCGGCCGGCGGGGCGGCGGCGAGGCGCGCCGCGAGACCCTCGCGAGCCTGACGCGCCAGTTCCTCATTCTCGGAGCGGCCGGCGAGAGTGGGAAAGCGGGGCAGGATCGGCTCGCGCTTCCTGACCATGAAGGCGCAGCGCCGGGCGATCTCGAGGGTGTTGTCGCAGGCCTCCGGCAGATCGGCGAACAGCGCCCGCATGTCCTTCGCCGATTTGAACCAGTGCTCGGCCGTCACCCGCCGGCGATCCTCCTGATCGACGAAGGCGCCGTCGGCGATGCACAGCAGGGCGTCGTGCGCCCGCCAGGTCTCGCCCTTTGCAAAATGGACATCGTTGGTCGCCACCAGCGGTGCGTCGTTGGCGTAGGCCCAGGCCACCAGCCCCGGCTCGGCGGCCGCCTGACTCGCCAGTCCGTGCCGCTGGAGTTCGACGTAGAAGCGATCGGCGAATACGCGTTTCATCTCGTCGAGCGCCGCGCCGCCCTCCGCCGTCCGGCCGGCGGCCAACAGGGGGTCGACCGGCCCGTCGGCGCCGCCCGACAGCAGGATCAGCCCTTCGGCGTGGGCGGCGAGCGTGGTCCACGGCACGTGGGGGGCCTCGGCGGCCTCGACCTCCAGAAAGGCGGTGGAAGACAGTTCGCAGAGGTTGCGCCAGCCGGTCTCGTTCTGGACCAGCAGGACCACCGTTGGGGTGCGCGCCCAACGCTCCGGCGGACCCTCCCCGATGCCGGTTACCGGCAGGGCGCAACCGACGATCGGCTGAACTCCGCTCTCGCGTGTCACGACGGAAAACTCCAGGGCTCCGAATAAATTGGCCCGGTCGGTCAGGGCCACCGCCGGCATGTCGCCTTCCGCCGCCAGCGCCCCTATGGCGTCCGCCTTGATCGCCCCTTCGAGCAGGGAATAGGCCGAGCGGACGCGCAGATGGATGAACCCCTCCGCTTCGACCGCCATGGCGCGCTCCCTCAAGAAAAACGACCGCCCCGACTCAACCGGCGAATTGGGCGACCTGACACACCATCCAAACGAACCCGGCCACCGAAGCAAGCGCCAGGGACTCACGCGCGAAACGAATCATGGGGACAATCCTCCTGTTTGGGTCTGGTTGGAGAATGTTCTTGTTTTGTTCCCATGTCAAGAGCGCGAAGGCTAGAAGGAATTTGTTCCTGTCGCCTTGGGCCAGGGTAGCGAGCGGGGCCGCCGTTAATCACCGTTAAATACGGTGAATGGGGCGGCGGAAGGGACACCCAGACAGACTAGCGTTATTTTGCAAAATGTCAAGTAAGGATTCGCGGGACCGGACCGGAGCTGTCGATCTCGGCGTCGTTGGTCGCCTCACCCCGGTTCCAGCGGCCTTGACAGGGCCGATCGCCTCGACACCGGTGAAACATTTGGCCTTCGCCGGTTCCACACAGTGGCGGACGGTGATACCGGTCAAAACTGCCGAGATCGAGGCGCTTGAGAATCCGGTCGCGCGGGATTTACGTGCTTGTTCAGTTGTCTCACATACGTAGAGGGCCTGATCGAATGACCACGAAATACCTCACGGGCGCCTATCCTGGCGGCTATACGGTGGCGAACAGCGTCTCGTTCCTCGACATCACGGCGACCGCGTCAATCGGCGGAACAGGTGTCGTGGCCTACTCCGCCCCGATGAATTCGCTCAGTATCGACAATGAGGGTACGGTGCACGCTACAAGCGGCCCTGGGATCACGATATTCAGTATTAACGCTAACATTGTCAAAGGTATGGACAATCACTCTGCGCTTATTGAGGGAAGTAAGAGTGGTGTTGCTGGCGGCGATACGACGGTCGCCAATTTCGGGACGATCGAGGGATTGGGCGCGAGTTTCAGATATGCGGGCGTTAAACTAGGCACCAACAGCACCGCGACCAACGGATCATCGACCGACACCAACGCCCTGATCGAGGGCTACGAAGGGATCAGCGGCTATTGGTCCACGATCAGCAATTTCGGCTCCATCGTGGGCACGGCCGATTTGGGGATTTACTTCGGGGGCCACAACGGATCGAACAGCGTGATGGTGACGAATGGGTCGCAAGGAGATAGAGCAGCGAACATCCAAGGAGCCTATTCTTGTGTCTATTTGCGGTACACTATAGGCACGGTCATCAACTACGGGACAATTTCGGCTGACGTTCAGAAGGCTGTCGCTTTGCTTTACGGCGGATTGATCGACAATTTCGGCGCGATATCGGCCACGGGCGCCTCCAGCGCCGGGATAAAGCTTGCTGGTAAGGTGAGCGTCTTCAACGGCTCGGCTCAGGACACCACCGCCTCCATCGCCGGTGTCGCGGTGGGGATCACATCTTCAGGCAACCTTTCAGCGACCATCGTGAACTACGGTACGGTCTCGGCGACCGGGAATTCCGGCTACGGCGTCGTTCTCACGGCGGGCGGACATATCCGCAACGGATCGTCGCAGGACTCCTCGGCCCTGATCCAAGGCGGCAAGGACGGTGTCTCCCTGCAGGGCAACCGGGCCACCATCGTAAACTTCGGCACGATCGCGGGCGGGCCCTCGGGCGGCGGTGTCATGATGAGCGGGGCGAACGATGTCCTGACCAACGGCGCCCCCACGCACACGACGGCCTTGATCGGCGGCAGCGGCGCCAGCGTGGTGAGCGGCACGGCGGACACCATCACCAACTACGGCACGATCTCGGGCCTCTCCCTCACCTCAACCACCGATGTACTCAAGGTCGAGGCCGGCAGCGTCTTCGAGACCCCCGT
>JBDTIW010000064.1:0-2840 GCA_039936215.1 Caulobacteraceae bacterium
GAGTGGACCAGCACGGCGTGAAACCCCGGCATCATCGCGCGCAGCCCCGCCGACACCGGCTCGGGGACGGTCTCGTAAATGGCCATGCTCCGCGCTTCGAGGCCCAGCGAGGCCAGCTGCGCGACCAAATCACCCGCCGGCTCGGCCGCGCCGGGATGCAGCACCGCGCCGTCCAGTTCATCCCCGTGCGCCGCGATCGCGGTCGCCAAAGCCTCGACATCGCCATCCGCCGACCGGACGCGCGCAAAGCCCGCCGCCCTGGCCGCCGCCGCCGTCGCCTCGCCCACCGCGAATACCGGCAGACCCCGCGCCGGCGAGCGCACCGCGAACGCCGCCACGCCATTGGCGCTGGTGAAGGCGATCGCCCCGATCCCCTTCAGATCGATCGGCCCCTCCCCCAAGGCGCGCACGGCCAGCAACGGCGCCACCACCGCCTCGAACCCCTGCCCCCGCACCCGCCGCGCCGTGACCAGCGCCCCAGGCAAGGCGCGGGTGATCCAGACGCGTCGCAAGGCGACGTTCGCTTGGCGATCAGACGCGTCACCCATTTTGAAGGTGGCCGGACGCCCCCTCCGTCACGCGGCCAAGACGGGCCGCGCGCCACCTCCCCCGCGAAGATGCGCAGGGGAGGATTGAGTGATTGAAAACGCCTTTCTTTCCTTCAATCCTCCACCGCGAAGCGGGGGAGGTGGCGCGGCGCTCTTTCTCGCGCCGTGACGGAGGGGGCGTCCGGCCAGGGCCACGCTTCAAATCTGCGTTGCTCGACACCCGCTCACCCCTGCGCCAGCAGCGCCGCGCCGCCCTCGTCGCGGATCTCCGCGCCCAGCCTCAATCCAAGCTCACGCGCCGCCGCTTCCCCCGCCGCCGCCGCCACCTCGCCCTCGCGCCGGAACCGACGCGCGCCGTCCGGTGTCAGGGCTTCGACGGTGAGGCGCAGGGCCGCGCCGTCGATGCGCGCCCACGCCCCCACCGCCGTGCGGCAGGAACCCTCCAGCGCCTCCAGGGCCCCCCGCTCCGCCGCCGCCGCCAGTGTGGTGGCCGGATGCCGCAGTCCGGCCAGCCAGGGGGCCTGCGCATCCTCGGCGCGGGTCTGGATGGCCAGGGCGCCCTGGCCGGGGGCCGGCGGGGCCTCCCCCGGATCGATCAGCGTCTTGGCCAGATGACCCAGCCCCAGCCGGTTCAGGCCAGCGGCGGCCAGGATGATGGCGTCGGCCTCGCCCCGCTCCAGCTTGGCGATCCGGCTGTCCACATTGCCGCGCAGGGGAACGATGTTCAGATCGGGGCGCCGATGCAGGGCCTGGGCCGCCCGGCGCAAGGAGGCGGTGCCCAGGCGCGCGCCCCGCGGCAGGGCGTCGAGGCTTGCGAACTTCACGCTCAGGAACGCATCGCGCGCATCTTCCCGCTCGGGGATGGCCGCGATGACCAGACCCGGCGGCGAGAGGGCCGGCATGTCCTTGAGCGAATGGACGGCGCAGTCGATCCGGCCGATGAGCAGGGCCTCCTCGATCTCCTTGGTGAACAGGGCCTTGCCGCCCAACTCCGTCAACGGCCGATCCTGAATGCGGTCGCCGGTGGTGGTGATGTGGATCAGCGGCGCCGCCTCCAGGCCGCCGTCAAGGCCGGCGGCGATCACCGCGCGCATCGCCCCGGCCTGGGCCAGGGCCAGCTTGGACGCCCGCGTGCCGATGCGCACCTGTTGCCTGATCATGTCAGGACGGCTAACCCACGGCGCCCGCCCCGGCAACGTCCATGACCGCGAAAACCCTCACCGTCCTTGGCCTGGAGACCAGTTGCGACGAAACCGCCGCGGCGGTGGTGCGGCTGGGCGCCGGCGCGCGGCCGCGGGTTCTCTGCAGCATCGTGGCCAGCCAGATCGCCGATCACGCCCCGTACGGCGGGGTGGTGCCGGAGATCGCGGCGCGGGCCCATGTGGAGGTGATCGACGCCATCGCCAGCCAGGCTTTGGCGGAGGCGGGCGTCACCCTCGCCGCCCTCGACGCGATCGCCGCCACCGCCGGGCCGGGCCTGGTGGGCGGGGTGATGGTGGGCCTCTCCTTCGGCAAGGCCATGGCCCTGGCGCTGGGCAAGCCCCTCATCGCCGTCAACCATCTCGAGGGCCACGCCGTTTCCGCCCGCCTCGCCGCCGAGGTTGCCTATCCCTTCCTGCTGCTGCTGGTCAGCGGCGGCCATTGCCAGCTTCTGGAGGTGGCCGGAGTCGGCGCCTGCCGGCGCCTCGGAACCACCATCGACGACGCCGCCGGCGAGGCGTTCGACAAGATCGGCGGGGCGCTGGGCCTTCCCTATCCCGCCGGTCCGGCTCTGGAGCGACTGGCGCAAGGGGGAGACCCGGCTCGCTTCCCCCTCCCCCGCGCCCTGGCCGGCCGGGGCGGCTGCGACTTTTCCTTCTCGGGCCTGAAGACCGCCGCCGCCCGCCTGGCCGCCGGCCTGACCTCCGACGAAGACCGCCGCGACCTCGCCGCCGCCGTCCAGGCCGCCATCGCCCGCCAGCTCGTCGAACGCACCGGCCGGGCCATGAAATCCTATGCTCGCGAACGCGCGGCCGAGGGCTTGCGCTTCGTCGTCGCCGGCGGGGTGGCGACCAACCGGGCGGTGCGCGCGGCGCTCCACGATCTGGCGAGCGCCGAGGGTTTCAGCTTCGACGCCCCGCCGCTGGAATACTGCACCGACAACGCCGCCATGATCGCCCTGGCCGGGGCCGAGCGCCTGGCCCTGGGCCTCACCGACGCTCTGGACGCCCTGGCCCGCCCGCGCTGGCCGCTGGACGAGGCGGCGGCGCGGCTCAATCCTTCCCACGTCGCCGGACGCAAAGGCGCCAAGGC
>JBDTIW010000065.1:0-4203 GCA_039936215.1 Caulobacteraceae bacterium
CCGAGCGCCTGGAGCGGTTCTGGGCCGAAAACCCCCCGCCATCGCCGACCGGTCTGAAGGCCGACAAGGCGTTCTTCGACGAGCTTTGGGGCGAGACTTGACGGCCTTTGTCGATGCCTCCGCCCTGATCTCCATGATCGCCGGCGAGGCGGATGCCTTGGAACTGGCCGAACGCCTTGAGGCGGAAAGCGTCAGGTTGTGCTCCGCCCTGTCGGCCTGGGAGACGCTGGCGGGGCTCCGCCGAACCCATGACATGCCCCTGGAGTCGGCGCGCGGGCGAATCCGCGCCTTTCGCGAGGCGTTCGGCATTGGCTTCGTGGCGATCGGCGAACCCGAGTTCGAGATCGCCGCCGACGCCTATGAGCAATTCGGTAAAGGGCGGCACCCCGCCGCTCTAAATTTCGGTGACTGCTTGGCCTATGCCTGCGCCAAGGCCAACGGGGCCAGTCTGCTGTTCAAGGGCGAGGACTTCGTCAGGACCGACATCGTGGCCTGCTGACGGTTCGTTTGGGAGCGAATTCCGCGAATTCCGGAGACCGCGAACCTTGCCATCCCCTCCCCCCCGCGCTTTGTGATCCCCGTGACCTCGCCCCTCCACGACGCGGCGCCCGGCAACTGGGTGGACCGGCATGCGCCGCGCGCCTGGCGGCCGTGGCTGAAGCTCGGGCGGTTCGACCGGCCGACGGGGATCTGGCTGCTGATGCTGCCCGGCTGGCAGGGGATCGCCTTGGCTTCGGCGGGGCATGGCGAGTGGCCGAGCCTTCGCCTGCTCGCCCTGTTCGCCGTCGGGGCGGCCCTGATGCGGGCGGCCGGCTGCGCCTTCAACGACATCGTCGACCGCGACATCGACGCCAAGGTGGCGCGCACGGCGGCCCGTCCGGTGGCGTCGGGCCAGATCGGCGTGCGCGCGGCGTGGGCGTTCGTGGCGCTGTGCGCCCTGGCGAGCCTGGCCATCCTCGTCACCCTCAACATCCTCAGCCTGTTCCTGGGCGTGGCTTCGCTCGCCCTGGTGGCCGCCTATCCGTTCATGAAGCGGATCACCTGGTGGCCGCAGGCGTGGCTGGGCCTGACGTTCAACTGGGGCGCGCTTCTGGGCTACGCGGCGGCGCGAGAGGGGCCTTCTTCGTTCAACCTGCTGACCCTGGTGATCGGGGCGCGGCTGCATGGCTACCATCTGGACGTGGTGACGCGGGGTCTGCCGTGGGCGGCGGGCCTGCTCTACGCCGCGGGTGTCTTCTGGACCCTGGGCTACGACACCATCTACGCGGTGCAGGATTTGGAGGACGACGCCCTGGCCGGGGTGAAGTCCTCGGCCCGCCGGCTGGGGTCGGCCGCCCCCGTCGCCGTGTTCGCCTTCTATCTGGTTAGCCTGACCCTGGCCTTCGCCGCCTGGCTGGCCGGGGGGCTGGGGCCGCTCTTCCTGCTCCCCTTCGTCCTCTTCGCCCTCCTTCTGCTCCGCCAGCCCCCGCGCCTTCGCCTGAGCGATCCGGCCGGCGCCCTGGCTCTGTTCAAAACCAACACCCTGGCCGGTCTGACCCTCTTCGCCGCCCTGATGGCCGGGCACTGGCGGGGTTAGCTAGCGGTGGCCGCCACTGCGCCCACGGCGCCGGCAGTGGCGTCCTGTACGCCCGCCACTGCTGGATTGCCGGTGGTGACCGCATCGTTGGCCGCCGGAGCGGGGTTCGGCTTGGTGCAGGCGGTCATCGCCAGGGCGGTGGTCAAGACAAAACTAGGGGTGCGCATCGAGAGGTCTCCTGAAAACCTGATCAGAGAACCTTGCCGCCGCCGGCATGGTTCCGCCAACATTTTCAAGACAAGCCCGTTGGGGCGAGCGCCGCTCCAAACCCCACGGCGAGGGTCTCAGGCTGTCTGGATGCTGGAACCCACCCCACTTCCCGTAGGCGACCAAAGCGGACTGGGAGCAGTAGTGCCACCTTGACGTCGCAAGACGTTCGGCGTACGCGAGCGACGTTGCTGTAGGGCGCATCGGTTTCGGCCGGAGGGGCTTTGCCTGCCTACGATCCCCCAACCGTCGTGCGCTCGTGCCAAATCTCGAACATCTTAAGAAGCAGGCGAAGCTCTATCTGCGCTGGCATCGCGAGGGACACGCCCCCGTGGCTGCCCAGATCAGACGACTTCCCCGCTTCAAGCGCCTAAGCGACCAGGAAGTCTTGACCGCCGGTTTCACGCTCACCGACGCTCAGGAACTGGTGGCCAGCAAGGCGGGGTGGGAGAGCTGGCTAGCGCTCCTCAAGGACCTGCGATCCATGCCTACCGCTGCATCCTCACCTGCGACCCCTAGCCCCGCGATAGTCGCGGCCGAACCACAACTCCTCGTGAATGACCTCGCTGTGTCGCTCGACTTCTACACGACCAAGCTCGGCTTTCAGGTCGCCTTCTCGTACGGCGAACCACCCTTCTACGCTCAGGTGGCGAGAGGGGGCGGCCGGCTTAACCTTCGTTGCGTCCGCAGTCCGACATATAGCGAAGGTTTCCGCGAGCGAGAGCCTGACGTACTCGCCGCCACCCTGACCTTGGAAGACGCCAAGCCGCTGTTCCTGGAGCTGCGGCAGGCCGGCGTAGAGTTTCACCAGCCTCTGAGGAGCCAGCCCTGGGGTTCCCGCACCTTCATCGTGCGTGACCCGGACGGCAATCTTCTCTGCTTCGCTGGCCACGGTGGTGAAGCGGCCAGGGCTGAGTGACCGCAACCCACCCATATCGGCCACTGGGAAAGTCGGCTCTTGGGCGGCGACGCCGCGCCGCCAGGAATGTCCAGGGCCAGTCCGCACGCGAATGGCGAAAACGACCCGTGGCGAACTCAGGCCGGTAGCTGTGTCCGCCAAGCCACCCGCCATTCCCGATCGCGTTGGACTAGCTAGCGGGAAAGCGTCCACATCCCGACGAGATTCGCGACGGCTTGCCCCCGATTTTTTTGCGAAAACAGTCCATTTGAACCTAGCAGCCGCGCCTCCGGCGCGCCTAGATCGCTCATCGCCCGCTCACCGCGGCGCGCCATAACGATCTCCTGGAGGGAGCTAACCTGAGATGAAAACGCTTTACGCCATCCTGCCGGCGGCCATTCTCGCCCTGGCGGGCGCCGCCGCCACCCCCGCCGCCGCCCAGACCGTGGGGAGCTATACCGGCACGGCCGCCGACGGCAGCGGCCTGCAGTTCACCGTCGCCACCGACACCGTCACCGGCAAGCCGGAAATCACCGGCGTCAGCCTGGGCTTCAGCGACGCCTGCGGCGACCACACGACCTTCAACTCGGGATGGGGCTTCGGGGTCAATCAGGACGTCATCGGCCACCGGATCAGGTTCGTCAGCACCTACAACTACTTCACCTTCCACGTCAGCCTGGTCTTCTCCGCCGACGGATCGAGCGCCACCGGCACGATCGCCTCGATCGTTCCATCGCTGAGCCCGGTCGGCCCCGATCCGGAGCGCTCCACATTCTGCTCCAAGGGGAGCCAGTCCCTCGGCCTGATGTATGTGCCCGGCAGCGCCCGGGTCAATCCGTCGGCCTTCCCGGTGATCACCGGCAAGGTCGGCGTCAAGGCCTACTGAACCGGTCGCGGGCCCTCTGAAAACGGGGGCGGGCGAAGGGGGCGACGGGGACACCCGGCCGGGTGTCCCCGGGTCCCCGTCCGGTTCGCCCTGAACGATTATCTTGCGGCGGCCGGGCGCGGCGCCGCTATAGTGCCGCTCCATGTCCTATCTCGCCGCCTGCCTGATTCTCCTGGCCAGCACCGCCGCCGCGGCCGGCGCGAGTTGGGTGATCGGCGCCTTCGTCGGCATTGAGACGCGCCGGCGCCACCACGAGGTGGGGCATCCGGTCTTCCTGCAGGTCGGGGTGATGTTTTCGGTCCTGCTGGCCTTCGTGTTCAGCGAGGTGTGGGGGGAGTTCGACACCGCCGCCCAGGCCATCAACGCCGAATGCGGCGCCCTGCACGGCGCGGCCATGCTGGCCGGCGCCCTGCCGGCCGGCCAGGGCCTGCCCGTCGAGAAGGCGATCGCCACCTATGCCGCGACGGTGGTGCGCGGCGAATGGCCGGCCATGGCCCACGGGCGCGGCGACCCGGCGGCCGAGGCGGACTTTCACGCCATGCTGAATCTGGGCGCGCGCCTCACCGTCACGGCCCCCGCCGACGTCTCCAACCAGGCCCAGATCCTCGCCCTCATCGCCCAGGCCCACGCCGCCCG
>JBDTIW010000066.1:0-7318 GCA_039936215.1 Caulobacteraceae bacterium
GCGCAGGCAGGCAGGGCGTCGGGCTTGCCGGCCGCCTTCCAGCGCCGGTGATGCTGGGCGCCGCCGCGGTGGGCCAGCCAGCGCATGATCGTGCGGTCGCGTCCGATCACCTGCATACGGTAGATGCCGAGGTTGTAGTCGTCCTCGCGGCTCTGCGAGGGACCCTTGGTCACCACCAGCGGCCAAGTGATCAGCGGCGCCGGCTCGCCCGGCCAGCAGGTCTGGATGGGGAGTTTGGTCAGATCGATCTCGGCCCCGGTCAGCACCACCTCCTGCACCGGCGCAGCCTTCACGGTCTTGGGCCGCATGCCCATGACGGTGCGGGCCAGGGGGAGCAGGTCGAAGGCCTCCTTCATGTCGCGCGGCGGCTCGGGGGCGCGCAGGAAGGCCAGAAGCTCGCCCACCTCGCGCAGGTCGCCGGCCGTGGCGCGCGCCTTGTCGCCCAGGGTCACGCCCATGGCCACGCGCTTGACCGTCCCGAACAGATTGGCCAGGCACGGGATGGAGGAGAGTTCGCCGTCGGCGCGGATGGGTTTCTCGAACAGCACCGCCGGGCCGCCGGAAGCGAGCAGGCGGGTGCAGATCTCGGTCATTTCGAGAACCGTCGAAACCGGCTCGCTCACTCGAATCAGCTCGCCCTGGCCTTCCAGGGCGGCGATGAAATCCCGTAAGCTCCGATAGGCCATGGGTGTTTCGATAGAGCCGCCCCGGCCCCGTGTCACGCGCGCCGACGATGAGCCGGAGCGGTTTCGGCCAGCATCAGCATGGCGATCAGGCCGACCGCCACGGCGGCGGCCAGATACCAGGCCGGGGCCAGCAGGTTGCCGGTGGCGGCGGTGAGGGCGGCGACGGCGAACTGGGTCGTACCGCCGAACACGGCGACCGCGAGCGCGTAGAGCGTCGCCACGGCGCCCGAACGGATCTGGGCCGGCAAGGATTCGGTGATCGCGATCAGGACCGACGAGGCCGAGATGCAAAGCGGTATTTCCAGAATCGCCACCGCCCCGAACAGGCTGGCGGCGCTACGGAAGTGGACAAGAACCCAGAACGCCGGAACCGCCGCCGCCAGCAGGAACATCCAGGGCCACAGCATCACCCGCTTGCGGCCGAAGCGGTCGGAAAGCCAGCCGCCGACCGGATCGAAGAGGACGCCGCAAGCTCCCAGAACCACGGTCGCCCCGAAGGCCAGGTTGGCGGGCATGTGAAGGGTCGCGCCGGCGAAGGTGGTCATGTAGGCCATGACATAGTTGGCCACCATGGCGCTGGCGAAGACCAGTAATCCCAGGGCCGCCACCCGCAGATAGGGCCGAAGGGCGATGGGCGGCCCCTTCGCCTGGCCGGCGGCTTCCAGCGTCTCGGGAAGCCCCCGCCGCAGCATCAGGCCGAAGGGAACGATGATCGCCCCAATCAGGAAGGCCAGGCGCCAGCCCCAGGCGTCCACCTGGGCCGGGCTCAGCAGATTGGCCAAGGCCACCCCAACCAGGCCGGCGCAAAGAATGGCGGCGTCCTGGGTCATGTACTGGAACGACACATAGAGGCCGCGTTTGAGAGGCGGGGCGGCCTCGATCAGAAAGGCGGTGCTGGGGCCGACTTCGCCGCCCAGGGCGAAGCCCTGAACCAGCCGAAAGCCGATCACCAGGATCGGGGCCGCCACCCCGATCGCCGCATAGGAGGGGGTCAGGGCGAGGCCCAGGATCGAGGCCCCCATCAGGGTGAAGGAGAGCAGCATGGCCGGCTTGCGGCCGAGCCGGTCGCCCATCATGCCGATGACGACGCCCCCCACGGGCCGGGTGAGAAACCCGGCCCCGAAGGTGGCCAGGGAGGCCAGCAGGCTGGAAGCGGGATTATGGGAGGGAAAGAAGGCGCGGCCGATCTGGGCGGCGAAGAAGGCGTAGGTGAGAAAATCGTAGAACTGCAGGGCGTTGCCGACCGCCACCGCCGCCACGTGCCTAGCCGGCAGGGATGGCTCGCCGGCCCCGGCCGCATCCATCGTCGTCTCGGCCATGCGCCCCTCCCGCGGCAAGGTTTGCGAAGCTTGAGCCTAGGGCGCGCCTTGGCGGGAGTCGAGCGCGGCATCCCACGCCTTGACCGCCGCCTTGGGGGCGATCTTGCGCCAGCGGCGTTCGAGGAAGGCGCGGAACGAGCCGGGGTGCAGGCCCTCGATGCGGGCCAGGACGCAAGGATAGTCCTTGTAGTGGGCGGTGAAGTGGAAGGTGGCCGGCTCGGCCTCCATCAGCATTTCGCGCTCGTCGAAGCCGACGTCCATAATGACGACGCTGGCGTCCTCGCGGCGCAGGCGGGTGAAGAACTTCTTGTTCACCATGAAGGAAGGACGGCCATAGGAAGTCCCTTCGCTTACGCCGGGGAAGAAGAGGCAGATGTCGCGCATTTCCTCGGGCGTCATGGCGCCGGCCGGTCAGGATTCATGTCAGGCCTGGGAACACGCCAACAGGGGTTTGAGGCGCGGGAGTGAAACGGACAGCAAGGATCCCGCCGTCATGGGCGCCGGCCCTAGCGAAGCCATGGCGGCGGCGAATCGCTGGAGCGTCGGGGCCGCGAGGGCGCCCGCCGAGCCCGACGCGTCGGTGAAGTTGGCGGCCGACAGGGCAGAAAGCTGGACGTCCTGCAAGAGGACGGCGGCGTTCTCGTTCGGGGCGGTGATGAGTACGTCGGTCTGGCCGTTCGGCTCGCGCACCTGAACTGCGTGGTCAAGGGCGACGAAACCGGTGAACGCCGAGCCGACGAAGATGAGGCGGTCGGTGGGAGCGAAGATATCGATCTTGAGCGGGCCGCCGAAATCCTGAAACGTCTTGGGCGCATGGCCGGGGGGCGCCGTAAGGGTCGTGACCTTCGAAGCGGGACTGAAGAGCAGGGCGGCGACCAGGACGTCCAGGCTCACCCCATTCTGGAACGCCTTGTCCCAGGCCGCGATCGCCGACGGCGGCGCCGCTCGGCCCAGGTAGGTCTCGTAGAGCGGGGCGATTTGCGACTGAGCGTAGGTGACGCCCTCCGGCGCGTGGACCAGCACAGACCTCAGATAGTTGAAGTCGTCGCCGCCGGCGATCGCCGACCGCCCGACATTGAGTTCCGACGCCTGGGGCGCGCGTCCGAAATAGGTTTCATAGAGGGCGGTGATGTCGGCGGTGGTGTGCGCCTGGCCCTCGGGCGCGGCGACCAGGGCGGCGCGGATGGTCTGATAGGTGGCGCCCTTGGCGACCTGGCCTTCCCAGACCGTCAGCTCCGCCGGGTGAGGAAGGCGGCCGAAGTAGGTTTCGTAAAGCTGGGTGATGTCGGCGCGGGTCGGAACCTTCGCCGCGCCGGTGGGCGTCCATCCCAGCCCCTCCAGCACCTGCAGATCGGTCGCCGAGACGGTCCCGGGGGAGCCCGGCCCGCCCGGCCCGAAGGCGTCGCCCACGGTGGCGTTCCAATCGGCCAAGTCGAAGCCGTCGAACACGCCGCCGGCGTTGATCGAGTTGTGGAACTGGAAGGCCCTGTTCACGTGGGCGGCGTCGAGGCCATAGTAGGTGAGAACGCCGTCCCGGCCGCCGGTGTAATCGCGCTGGCCGGTCGCGGTGAAGCGGAAGAGGTCCATGGCGCCCCACAGGCCATACTGGACGCCAAGGCCCCCGAACCGACCAAGGCCGCCCTCGGAAAGCTCGTGCTCGATCTCGCCGATCGCGTCCTGGCCGAAGGTCCAACTTAGATTGCTGTTCAAGACAATGTTGTCGTCGATCTGGCCGCTCGGCCCCGCCAGCCCCAGGATCTGCGCCTCCCCGTCGGCGAGCGAGAACCCCTGGCCGTTCGAGGGATCGGCGGCCGGCAGGCCGTTGGCGGCCAGGACCTGATTGATCGTCGCGGCGTGCGCCTGCAAGGCGGCGCGCAGCTGATCGTAGCTCACTTGGACGATGGGATAGGTGTTGTAGGCGCTGAATTGATCGCTCAGCGGTTTGAAATCGAAGTTGACGTTTATGGTCACGGCGTTGGTGAAATGGGCCTGATAGAAGGTCTCGGCGGCGATCACCGCGTTGCGATAGGCGCCGCTCACCGCGCTGGTGTAAGTGTTGACGAACACCAAGCCGCTGCCCGGAGACGTCACGGTCTCAGTGGATGGAGGCATGACCAACCCTTTTCACCAGGCTCCGCGGCGCGCCTTCTATCACGAAAAAGCGGGGCGATAGTGCCCTGCGTCAATAGGCCAGCGCCACGCCGTCCTTGCGCATCTCGCTGGCGGCGCCGTAGCGACCCGGCCAGCGCTCGATGGCCTGATAGCCGCCGAAACTCCCGTCCGAGGCCCCGAACGTCCAGCCCAGGGCGGCGAGGCCCCGGCGCGTGGCCTCCGGCACGCCGGATTCCAGGCGCAGGGTTCCGATCCCATGTTGCGGCTCGCCGGTGGGTTCGGACGAGCCCTCGTGATGCCAGCGCGGCGAATCCCCCGCCTCCTGAAGGGCGAGGCCGTAGTCGACTCGGTTGACGATTATCTGCGCCTGGCCCTGCGGCTGCATGTCGCCGCCCATGACCCCGAAGGCCATCCACGGCTCGCCGCCCCTGGTCGCGAAGCCCGGAATGATGGTCTGGAAGGGGCGCTTGCCGGGCGCATAGGTGTTGGGTCGGCCGGCGGTCAGATCGAACAACTCGCCGCGGTCCTGGAACATGAAGCCGAGACCGTCCGGCGACAGGCCCGAGCCCATGCCCCGATAGTTGGACTGGATGATCGAGACCATCATCCCGTCCGCGTCCGCGGTGCAGAAATAGGTGGTGTCGCCGTGGCTGGGCGCCTCGCCGGCGTGGACGGGGGTCAGGATGCGGTCCGGGCGGATCAACTTGGCGCGCTCGGCGGCGTAGGCCTTGGAGATCAGCCAGTCGACGGGGGCCTTGGCGAACTCCGGGTCGGCGAAATAGCGGGCGCGGTCCTCGAAGGCCAGACGCTTGGCTTCGACCTGGACGTGCAGGCTGGCCGTGGACTGGAAGCCGAGGGCCTTCATGTCGAAGCCTTCGAGCATGTTCAGGATCTGCAGGGTGGAAAGGCCCTGGCTGTTGGGCGGCAGGGCCCAGACATCGACGCCGCGATAGCTGGTCGAGGCCGGCTGCACCCACTGCGAGTGGTGGGCGGCGAGATCGGCCTTGGTCAGCCAGCCGCCGATGCGCTTGAAATAGGCGTCGATCACGGTCGCCGCCTCGCCGCCGTAGAAGCCTTCGCGACCGCCCGCCGCGATCAGGCGGTAGGTGTGGGCCAGCGCCGGGTTGGCGAACACCTCGCCCTCGGCCGGGGTGCGGCCCTTCGGCGCCCAGACCTTCTTGAAATTTTCGATCTCCTCGATGCCGGCGTCCGGGCGGGTGAAGACCTTGTAGGAGCCGGCCAGATAGGCGGCGATGGTCTGGGGAACTGGCGCGCCTTTCTGGGCCAGTTCGATGGCCGGGGCGAACAGATCGGCCCATTTCAACCGCCCGTAGCGCTGGTGCAGGGTCCACCAGGCGTCTACCGCGCCGGGCGTCGAGACCGCCGCGGCGCCGAAGGGAGCGATGAGGCCGTTCCTGGCTCGCGCCCTCTGGGTCTCCAGGCTGAGCGAACGCGGCGAGCGGCCCGAACCGTTGAGACCAACCACCTTGCGGGTCTTGGGGTCCCACAGCATGACGAAACAGTCGCCGCCGACGCCGCAGGAGACCGGCTCCAGAAAGCCCAGCGCCGCATTGGCCGCCACCGCCGCGTCCACGGCCGAACCGCCGGCCCTCAGGATGTCGATGGCGGTCAGGGTGGCCAGGGGATGGGCGGTCGCCGCCGCGCCGTGCACGCCCCATGCCGTCGAGCGCGAGGCGAAATTGGCCCCGGCGACGCGGTCGCCGGCGTGGACGTCGGGGCGGGCCAGGTCGGGGTTATTGTTCACGGCGGCCAGGGTCGGAGCGGAGGCCGCCGAGGCGGCGGCGGCCAGCGGCAGGGTAGCGAGAAAGGTGCGACGGCGCATGGGAATCTCTCCTTCAGGAGACTCCCATCATAGTTAGTTCACCGACCACACCGCCAGTTCATTGCCGGACGGATCGCGAAAATGAAACCGCCGGCCGCCCGGAAAGGCGAAGATCGCCTTGGTGACGATCCCGCCGGCGCCGCGCACCTTGGCTTCCATGGCCTCCAGATCGTGGGCGTAGAGCACCACCAGAGGCGCCGCCGGCCTGCCTTCGGGATCCGAGACAAACCCACCATCGGTTCCCTCGCCCTCGAACGCCGCATAGTTTGGGCCATAGTCGGTGAAGCGCCAGCCGAACGCGGCGCCGTAGAAGGCCTTGGTGGCCGCGAGATCCGCGCCCGGAAACTCCACATAGTCGATCTTGCCGTCTTCGCGCATGGGGTCGGCTCCACTTTAAGTTCGTGCTTTGTTCTAGGGATGGGTCATACGGGCGTCAAGCCTTAAGCCTTACTTCAATTCCAAGTGATGGGCGGTGGCCGGACGCCCCCGTCACGCGGCCAAGACGGGCCACGCGCCACCTCCCCCGCGAAGAGGCGCAGGGGAGTGAAATATCTGAAACCGCCTATCTTTCCTTCAATCCTCCACCGCGAAGCGGGGGAGACCTTCCGCGGCGCTCTTCTTTGCGCCGTGACGGAGGGGGCGTCCGGCTGCCGGTGAGATGTGTGAATCCGATAGCCTCAAATATCGAACTTCACCCCCTGAGCCAGGGGCAGGGTGGCGCCGTAGTTCACGGTGTTGGTCGCCCGGCGCATGTAAGCGCGCCAGGAATCGGAGCCCGATTCGCGACCGCCGCCGGTCTCCTTTTCGCCGCCGAAGGCGCCGCCGATCTCGGCTCCAGAGGGACCGATGTTGACGTTGGCGATGCCGCAGTCGGAGCCGACGCCGCTGACGAACCGTTCGGCTTCGCGCATGTCGCCGGTGAAGATCGACGAGGAGAGGCCCTGGGGCACGTCGTTATTGAGGGCGATGGCCTCGTCCAGATCGCGGTAGGCCATGACATAGAGGATGGGGGCGAAGGTCTCGCGGCGCACCACCTCGCCCTGGGCGGCCATCTCGACCAGGGCCGGCCGGACGTAGAACCCCTCCCCGGCCGTCTCGACGCGCTGGCCGCCGACCACCGTTCCGCCCTGGGCCTTCGCGTCGGCCAGGGCGCGCTGCATGCCCTCGAAGGCGCCCTGGTCGATCAGGGGTCCGACCAGGTTTTCGGCGTGGCGCGGATCGCCTACGGATACCGAGGCGTAAGCGTTTTTCAAGCGTTCGAGAAACGGCGCGTAGATGCTCTCGTGGACGAACAGGCGCCGAAGAGTGGTGCAGCGTTGGCCGGCCGTCCCCATGGCCGCGAAAGCGACGCCGCGCAG
>JBDTIW010000067.1:0-7592 GCA_039936215.1 Caulobacteraceae bacterium
CCGCAACGCCGGCTACGTCGCCTGCCTGATCGGCGCCCTGGTAATGGTGACCGCGCGCTTCACCGCCTGGCTGCCCCACGCCGCCATCTGGTTTGGCTTGGCGGTGATCCTCCTCGGTTGGGGCCTCTTCGTCCTTTCCATCCTGCGCCGCGCGCGCGCCAACGGCTAGGAACCATGCCCGGTATTCTCCAGGACAAGGACCGCATCTTCACCAACCTCTACGGCCTGCACGACTGGCGCCTGGAGGGGGCGAAGAAGCGCGGGGTGTGGAACGCCACGGCCGACATGATCGCCCAGGGTCCCGAATGGCTGTGCGACCAGATCAAGGCCTCGGGTCTGCGCGGCCGCGGCGGGGCCGGCTTTTCCACCGGCCTGAAATGGACCTTCATGCCCAAGCAGGAGGGCGAGCGACCGCACTATCTGGTTCTCAACGCCGACGAGTCCGAGCCCGGCACCTGCAAGGACCGCGAGATCATGCGGTTCGATCCCCACCGCCTGATCGAGGGTTGCCTGGTGGCTTGCCGCGCCATCCGCGCTCATGACTGCTTCATCTATATCCGCGGCGAATATGTGCTGGAGCGCGAACATCTGGAAGCGGCGCTCGTGGAGGCGGGCGCGGCCCGCCTGATCGGCAAGGATAATGTGAACGGCTGGGATTGCGACATCCGCCTGACCCACGGCGGCGGAGCCTACATCTGCGGCGACGAAATGGCCCTGCTGGAAAGCCTGGAGGGCAAGAAGGGCCAGCCGCGCCTCAAGCCGCCGTTCCCGGCCGGCTCGGGCGTCTACGGCTGTCCGACCACGGTCAACAACGTCGAATCCATCGCCGTGGTCCCTGAGATCCTGCGCCGGGGGGCCGACTGGTTCGCCAGCTTCGGCCGGCCAAAGAACACCGGGACAAAGCTGATGAGCGCGTCCGGCCACGTCAACAAGCCGGCGGTGGTGGAGGAGGCCATGTCCATCCCCATGCGCCAGCTCATCGACGACCACTTCGGCGGCGTGCGCGGCGGCTGGGGAAACCTCAAGGCGGTCATCCCCGGCGGCTCGTCGGTGCGTCTGATCCCGGCCGAAGAGGCCGAGGAAGCCCTGATGGATTTCGACGATCTGGCGGCGCGGGGTTCCGGTCTTGGCACCGCGGCCATGATCGTCATGGACAACAGCTGCGACATCGTCGCCGCCATCGCCCGCCTCTCCTACTTTTACAAGCACGAGAGCTGCGGCCAGTGCACCCCCTGCCGCGAGGGGACCGGCTGGATGTGGCGGATCATGGAGCGCATGGTCACCGGCGAGGCCGATCCCAAGGAGATCGACATGCTCCTCGATGTCGCCAGCCAGGTGGAGGGCCACACCATCTGCGGCCTCGGCGACGCCGCCGCTTGGCCCATCCAAGGCCTCTTCCGCCACTTCCGTCCCGAGATCGAGGCCCGGATCGCCAACTATAGGTCCAGGCGCGCCAACGTGCCGGGGGCGACCTTGATCGCGGCGGAATAGGGCGCTATCGCCCACCCCATGCCCACAGCCAAGGTCAACGGCGTCGAAATCGCCTTCGAGAGCGGCATGACGGTGATGCAGGTCGCCGAGCTGGCGGGCGAGGAGATTCCGCGTTTCTGCTACCATGAGCGCCTCTCCATCGCCGGCAACTGCCGGATGTGCCTGGTGGAGGTGAAGCCTGGGCCGCCCAAACCCCAGGCCTCCTGCGCCCTGCCGGCCGCCGACGGCCAGGAGATCATCACCAACTCGCCCATGGTCGAAAAGGCCCGAAAGGGGGTGATGGAGTTCCTGCTCATCAACCACCCCCTCGATTGCCCGATCTGCGACCAGGGCGGGGAGTGCGATCTGCAGGACCAGTCCATGGGCTACGGCCGCGACGCCACCCGCTACGCCGAGAACAAGCGGGCGGTCGAAGAGAAATACATGGGCCCGCTGATCAAGACGGTGATGACCCGCTGCATCCAGTGCACCCGCTGCGTGCGCTTCATCACCGAGGTGGCCGGGATGAGCGAGATCGGCCTGATCTCGCGCGGCGAGGACGTGGAGATCACCACCTATCTGGACCAGGCCGTGACCAGCGAGCTGTCGGCCAACGTCATCGACCTCTGCCCCGTCGGCGCCCTCACCTCCAAGCCCTACGCCTTCAACGCCCGCCCCTGGGAGCTGACGAAGACAGAGAGTGTCGATGTGATGGACGCGCTCGGCAGCGCCATCCGCGTCGACGCCCGAGGGCCGGCCGTTCTGCGCGTCCTGCCGCGCGTCAACGAGGCGATCAACGAGGAGTGGATCAGCGACAAGACCCGCTACGCCTGCGACGGTCTCTCGCGCCAGCGGCTCGATACGCCGATGATCCGGGTGGGCGGGCGTCTGCGGCCCGCCACATGGCCGGAGGCTTTCGCGGCCGTGGCGGCGCGGATCAAGGCGGCGACGCCGGAGCGGGTCGGCGTCATCGCCGGCGATCTGCAGGACGCCGAATCCATGAAGGCGGCGCTCGATCTTTTCGCCACCCTCGGGGTGAACAATCTGGACTGTCGCCAGGACGGCGGGCCGCTCGGCCACGGCCGGCGTGAAAGCTGGCTCTTCAACACCACCATCGCCGGTCTTGATAGGGCCGACGTCATCTTGCTGGTCGGAACCAATCCCCGTCTGGAGGCCCCCGTCCTCAACGCCCGCGTCCGCAAGCTGTGGCTGGCCGGCAAGACCCGGGTCGGCCTGATCGGCGAGGCCGCCGACCTGACCTATGGCTACGATCGTCTGGGCGATGGCGGCGCGGCGCTGACGAGCCTGGCCGACAGCGGCTCCGATTTCATCAAGGCCCTGAAGGATGCCCAACACCCGGCCATTATTCTGGGCCAGGGCGCCTTGGCCCGGTCGGACGGCGCGGCGGTGCTGCGCGCGGCGGCGAGCCTCGCCGGGGCGTTCGGGGTGGTCCGCGAGGGCTGGAACGGCTGGAACGTCCTGCACACGGCGGCGGCGCGGGTCGGCGGTCTCGATCTCGGCTTCCTGCCCAGCAACGGCGGCCTCGACGCCGCCTCCATGCTGGCGGCCGGCGCGCTCGATGTCCTCTTCCTGCTGGGCGCCGACGAGGCGGATTTTGGTCGCACCGACGCCTTCGTGGTCTATCTGGGAACCCATGGCGACGCCGGGGCCCACCGCGCCGATGTTATCCTGCCCGGGGCCGCCTATACCGAAAAGGCCGGCCTCTACGTCAATACCGAGGGCCGGGTGCAGCGCGGCGAGCGGGGCGTCTTTCCCAAGGGCGACGCCAAGGAAGACTGGGCGATCCTGCGCGCTCTCTCCGAACACCTGGGCGCCAAGCTACCTTACGACACCTTAGACCAGCTCCGAGCGAAACTCTTCGCCGACTGCCCGACCTTCGGCCAGATCGACTATGCGCCCGGTTCAGCGCCAATCCGTTTCGACCTGCCCGGCCTGGGCGCCGCCGGCGACATCGCGGACACGCCGTTTTCCAGCCCGATCAAGGCCTTCCACCTCACCAACCCGATCGCACGGGCGAGCGTCACCATGGCTGAATGCGCCGCCCTGGCGGCGGGCCTGAAGATGGCGGCGGAGTAGGGCGATGGGCGATCCGAACTTCTGGGCCTCCCCGTTCGGCTGGACCCTGCTTACCGTCCTGCAGATCCTCGCCGTCCTGGTGTGGATACTGCTTTCCCTGGCCTTTCTGCTGCTGGCCGATCGCAAGATCTGGGCCGGCGTGCAGATGCGCAAGGGCCCCAACGTGGTTGGCCCGTTCGGCCTTTTGCAGTCCTTCGCCGATTTCCTGAAGTTCGTCCTCAAGGAGATCGTGGTGCCGGCCGGGGCGGACAAGGTCGTCTTCCTGCTTGCCCCCCTGGTCAGTTTCACCCTGGCCTTCGGGGCCTGGGCGGTGATGCCGCTCGCCCCCGGCTGGGTGGTGTCGAACATCAATGTCGGCGTCCTCTACCTGTTCGCCATCTCCTCGCTGGGTGTCTACGGCATCATCATGGGCGGTTGGGCGTCCAATTCGAAATATCCCTTCCTCGGCGCCCTGCGCTCGGCGGCCCAGATGGTCAGCTACGAGGTCTCGATCGGCTTTGTGATCATCACCGTCATCCTGCTGTCCGGTTCCTTGAACCTTCAGGTGATCGTCGAAAGGCAGGCCGGCTGGTTCTGGAACTGGAACGTTCTGGGGGGAGGGGGGTGGCGAAATCTCCCCGCCGCCCTGGTCATGATCCCGATGTCGGTGATCTTCTTCGTCTCCGCCCTGGCCGAAACCAACCGCCCGCCCTTCGATCTGCCCGAGGCCGAGTCGGAACTGGTGGCCGGCTATCAGGTGGAATATTCCTCCACCCCCTACCTGCTGTTCATGATCGGCGAATATGCCAACATCGTCCTGATGTGCGCCCTGATCAGCGTGCTCTTCTTCGGCGGCTGGCAGGCTCCGTTCCCGACCCCGTTCACCGCCTCCTGGAGTCCCACCGCCGCCAGCTTCTTCGGCTTCATGTGGTTCTTCGCCAAGACGATCTTCTTCTTCTTCCTGGTCGCCATGGCCAAGGCCATCGTGCCGCGCTACCGCTACGATCAGCTCATGCGGCTGGGCTGGAAGGTGTTCCTGCCGATCTCGATTCTGGCCGTGGTGGCGATCGCCGGTTGGCGCGAATTTGGTCCCGGCGCGTGAAAGCGACCCTCGCCATCGCCTCCGTCGCCCTGGCGCTCTGCGCCTGCGGCTCGACCTCCGGCGGCTCCTATGCCCTGGGTCCGGGCGACGCCAACTACGATGCCATAAAGGCGGCTACTCAGGCATGCCAGGCGCAGGGCGGCCAGATTCGCCTCAAGAGCGGCTATGACGGCCGCGAACTTGCCAGCTATGAGTGCAAGATGGGCCAGGCGAGCTAAGGGCGAGACAAAAGAATGTTCCAGCGTATCACCCAGGCTCTCAAAGGCGCCGCCCTGATGGACTTCGTCAGCGCCTTCGGCCTTGGCATGAAATACATGGTCCGTCCCAAGGCCACGGTGCTCTATCCCAACGAGCGCGGACCCCAGTCGCCGCGTTTTCGTGGCGAGCACGCCTTGCGCCGCTATCCCAGCGGCGAGGAACGCTGCATCGCCTGCAAGCTGTGCGAAGCCATCTGCCCGGCCCAGGCGATCACCATCGAGGCGGAGGCCCGCGAGGACGGGGCGCGCCGCACCACCCGCTACGACATCGACATGGTCAAATGCATTTACTGCGGCCTGTGCCAGGAGGCCTGTCCGGTTGACGCCATCGTCCAGGGTCCCAACACCGAGTTCGCCGTCGAGACCCGCGAGGAGCTTTACTACGACAAGGAGCGCCTGCTCGAAAACGGCGATCGCTGGGAGCGGGAGATCGCGAAGAATCTGGAATTGGACGCGCCCTACCGATAAGAGACGGGCGCGACTCTTTGAAGAGGGCTCGATCGCGCGCCGACCCGGCGCCCGCCCTTGGTGTGAATGAGGACGGAGTTTTTAAAGGCGCGATGATTCCGCAGGCGATCGCATTCTATCTGCTTGCCGCCACCACCATCGTGGCGGGGTTGGCCGTCATTTCGGCCAAGAACCCGGTGCATTCGGTGCTGTTCCTGATCACCGCCTTCTTCTCCTCGGCCGGCCTGTTCGTGCTGCTGGGGGCTGAGTTCCTGGCCATGATCCTGGTCGTGGTCTACGTCGGCGCGGTCGCGGTCCTTTTCCTGTTCGTGGTGATGATGCTCGACGTCGATTTCACCGCCCTACGGCAGGGCTTCGCCCGTTATCTGCCCATCGGCGGGATCGTCGCCGCCGTGCTGACGGTGGAGATGGTGATCGTCGCCGTCAGCGTGGCCGCCAACGGCGCGGCCGCCAGGTCCACCGGGCCGATGTCCCAAACCGGCGGCGTCACCAACGCAGAGGCCATCGGACGGGTCCTCTACACCGACTACGTCTATGTCTTCCAGGCGGCCGGCCTGGTGCTGTTGGTGGCCATGATCGGGGCCATCGTGCTGACCCTCAAGCATCGCCCGGGCATCAAGCGCCAGAGCATCGCCGCCCAGGTGGCGCGCACGCCGGCCAAGGGGATGCGCGTGGTCTCGATCAAGCCGGGCGAGGGGCTGGACCCGTGACCGTCGGCCTCGAACACTATCTCACCGTGGCGGCGATCCTGTTCACCATCGGGGTGCTGGGCATCTTCGTGAACCGCAAGAACGTCATCGTCATCCTGATGTCGATCGAGTTGATCCTCCTGGCCGTAAACATCAATCTGGTGTCGTTTTCGGTTTTCCTGCACGATGTCGTGGGCCAGATCTACGCCCTCATCGTGCTCACCGTCGCCGCCGCCGAAGCCGCCGTCGGCCTGGCCATCCTGGTCACCTTCTTCCGCAACCGCGGCGACATCGCCGTGGACGACGCCTCGATGATGAAGGGGTAGGGGGTGGGGGTGGAGTGTCTCGAAGCCGATCCGGTTCTTAGCCCTCGCCCCCGCTCTCCGCGGGGGAGAGGGTTGGGTGAGGGGGCGGCGCCGCGGCCCGACTTTCTCAGAAAAATTCCGTCACGCGGCGAAACCCCTCACCCATCCCTCTCCCCGCAAGCGGGGCGAGGGTTTGCGAGCGAGTGGCCAGCATGACCCCCCAACTCCTCGTCACCCTCCTCGTCTTCCTGCCGCTGCTGGGCGCGGCGGTCGCGGGGCTGGTCGGCCGGCGGATCGGCAATACCGCGTCCATGGCCGTGACCACGGGCCTGCTCTTCGTCTCCATGGCCCTTGGCTGGCTGACCTTCGCCCAGGTGATCTGGGGAGGTTGGCCGGCGCATTTCACCGTGCAACTGGCGCCCTTCATCGACGTGGGCGCTTTCCGCTCGGCCTGGTCGGTACGGGTGGATTCCCTGTCGGCGGTGATGTTGGTGGTGGTGACCACCGTTTCGGCCCTCGTTCACCTCTATAGCTGGGGCTATATGCGCGAGGATCCGCACAAGCCGCGTTTCTTCGCCTATCTGTCCTTTTTCACCTTCGCCATGCTGGCCCTGGTGACGGCCGCCGACTTCATGCAGCTTTTCTTCGGCTGGGAAGGAGTGGGGCTGGCGAGCTATCTGCTCATCGGCTTCTGGTATCACAAGCCCACCGCCAACGCCGCCGCCATCAAGGCCTTCGTGGTCAACCGCATCGGCGATGTCGGCTTCGCCCTGGGCATAGTGACCGTCTTCTGGTCGTTCGGCACCATTCGCTTCGCCGAGATATTCCCCCAGGTGGCTTCTCACGCCCATCTGGCCTGGAGCTTCGCCGGTCATTCCTGGCGGTTGATGGACCTGGCCTGCGTGCTGCTGTTCATCGGGGCCATGGGCAAGTCGGCGCAGTTCCTGCTCCACACCTGGCTGCCCGACGCCATGGAGGGTCCGACGCCGGTGTCGGCCCTGATCCATGCCGCCACCATGGTCACCGCCGGCGTCTACATGGTCTGCCTGCTCTCGCCGATGTTCGAATACGCGCCGATCGCCAAGGATCTGGTCACCGCCGTCGGCGCCATCACCTGCCTGTTCGCCGCCACCGTTGGCCTGGCCCAGAACGACATCAAGCGGGTGATCGCCTATTCGACCTGTTCCCAGCTCGGCTACATGTTCTTCGCCGCCGGGGTGGGAGC
>JBDTIW010000068.1:0-6637 GCA_039936215.1 Caulobacteraceae bacterium
CGCATCATCGAGTTCATGGCGGTGCGGAAGCTGACCGAACGTATGCGCAGCCCGATCATCTGCTTCGTGGGTCCTCCTGGAGTGGGCAAAACCAGCCTGGGCCGCTCTATTGCCCAGGCATTGGGACGGAAGTTCGTCCGCATCTCGCTTGGCGGCGTCCACGACGAAGCGGAGATCCGCGGTCACCGCCGCACCTACGTCGGCGCCCTGCCGGGCAATATTATCCAGGCCATCCGCCGGGCCGGTTCGCGCGACTGCGTGATGATGCTCGACGAGATCGACAAGCTGGGTTCGGGCATGCATAGCGATCCGTCGTCGGCCATGCTGGAGGTGCTCGACCCCCAACAGAACGCCACGTTCCGCGACAACTATCTGGCCGTGCCCTTCGACCTCAGCCGCGTGGTGTTCATCACCACCGCCAACATGCTCGACACCATTCCCGGCCCGGTGCGCGACCGCATGGAGATCATCTCCCTGGCCGGCTACACGCCCGGCGAGAAGCTGCAGATCGCCCTGCGCTATCTGGTTCGCCGCCAGCTTGAGGCCAACGGCCTCACGGCCGACCAGGCCGAGATCGACGAAGACGCCCTGCGGATGATCATCGGGGCCTATACCCGCGAGGCGGGCGTTCGCAATCTGGAGCGGGAGATCGGCCGCGCCCTTCGCAACGCGGCGGTCAAGATCGCCGAGGGCGCCGCCACCCACGTCGCCATCACCCCTGCCGAGCTGCATGACATCCTGGGTCCGCCTCGTTTCGAGAGCGAAGTGGCCATGCGCACCAGCGTGCCGGGGGTGGCCACGGGCCTGGCCTGGACGCCGGTGGGCGGCGACATCCTGTTCATCGAGGCGGCCAAGATGCCCGGCCGCGGCAAGCTGATCCTCACCGGCCAACTGGGCGATGTCATGCGCGAAAGCGCCCAGGCGGCCCTCAGCCTGGTCAAGACCGGGGCCGGCGCCCTGGGCGTCGATCTGGAGTCGCTGGACAAGAGCGACATCCACGTCCACGTCCCGGCCGGCGCCACGCCCAAGGACGGACCGAGCGCCGGGGTGGCCATGTTCATCGCCCTGGCCTCTCTGCTCACCGGCCGCACCGTGCGCAGCGACACCGCCATGACCGGCGAGATCAGCCTGCGCGGCCTCGTCCTGCCGGTCGGCGGCGTCAAGGAAAAGGTCGTCGCCGCCGCCGCCGCCGGCCTCGCCCGCGTCATGCTCCCGGCCCGCAACCGCCCCGACTACGAGGAGATCCCCCAGGAAGCGCGCGACAAGCTGGAGTTCGTCTGGCTTGAGCGGGTCGAAGACGCCGTGGCGGCGGCGCTGGATAAAGGGAGTGGGTAGACGGCTGTCAGCGCGGGATTGCCGCCTGACGCCCCCTCCGGCGCGCGATGCAAGCGGGCATCGCGCGCCACCTCCCCCGCGAAACCATCCGCAGGGAGGATAGAATGACTGAAAACGCCTATCTTTCCTTCAATCCTCCACCGCGAAGCGGGGGAGGTGGCGCGGCGCTCTTTCTGGCGCCGCGACGGAGGGGGCGTCCGGCCGTGACCAACGTCTCAATTCGAAAATCCCCCTTACAACCTTGCCCCGTGGCTCCATTCCTCGAACATCTCCTTCTGGATCAGCCATTCCTTGCGAATCCCCTGGATGACATTCTCGATCGCGTTGTCCGGGCAGCGATCCAGTTGCGCCAGGCGCTCCTCGAAGGCCGCTTGCTGCGCTTTGTAAAATTCAAGCTGCCCGGCGGCCTTGATCTTTTCGGCGTCGTCGCCGCTGGCCAGCGATCGCTGCGCATCGTGGACATGTTCCTTGGCCTGGGCCAGGAACCGCGCCACCTCGAATTTGATCGCGGCGATGGACATGGGTAGGTGATCCTTTGTCGAGGCGTCCCGGCGGTCTTTATATAGCGCAAGCGTAGCCACGGGCGACCCCTTCCTTGATCATTCCCATCGACGATCCGCTCGACCCGCGCATCGCCGCGTTTCGCGACGTGCGCGACCGTGACATCGCCGGGCGCGGCGGCGGCTTCATCGCCGAGGGCGAGGTGGTCCTGAATGTCCTGGCGCGAAGCCGGCTTCACGGGACGGAGTCCCTGCTGATCGCGGCGTCCCGGATCGAGCGCCTGTCGGCCCTGATCTCCGCCTTTCCGGTGGAAACCCCGGTCTACGGCGCGAGCCAGGCGGTGATGGACGCCATCGTCGGCTTTCCCATCCACCGCGGCGTGCTGGCCTTCGGCCGCCGCGGCGCCCAGCCCTCGGCGCGGGAGCTTCTGGCGACGGCCCCGCCGCGCGCTGTCGTCCTGGTGCTGTTCGGCCTCTCCAACCACGACAACATCGGCGGCGTCTTCCGCAACGCCGCCGCCTTTGGGGTTCATGGCGTCATCCTCGACGCCGCCTGCTGCGATCCCCTGTACCGCAAGGCGATCCGGGTCTCGGTGGGCGCCGCCCTGGCCGTGCCCTTCGCCAGATTGGCGACCGGCGAAGACGCCCTCGAACTCCTGGCCGCCCGCGGCTTTTCGCCTCTGGCGCTCAGTCCGTCCGGAGAGACCACTTTGGCCCGCCTGGCCCGGCCGCCGCGCGTGGCCGTGCTGCTGGGGACCGAGGGACCGGGCCTCCCCGCCGCCATCCTCGGACGCGCCCAGACCGTCGCCATCCCCATGGCCGGCGCCTTCGACTCCCTCAATGTCGCCACCGCCAGCGGCGTCGTCATGCATCATCTGGCCTTCGCGGCGGGTTGAAAATCCCGAACGAAACGATGGATTGGAACCCCTCGCGGCCCTGGCGGTTTCCCCTCCTTAAAGATGGCCGCCGTCGGAGAGCCGTGATGCGCCGCATATTGACTATCGTCGGACTGTTGGGGGTTGGGACCGTCCTGATGGCGGCCAACTCTTCGCCCGTCAGCGCCGCGTTCGGCAATACCATCGTCTCGACCTATCCGGACGGCCGCACCGGCGAGCTTTGGCTAAGGCCCGACGGCGCCTACGCCGGCCAGGGCCGCAAACACGACCCGTCCAGTGGTCGCTGGAGCGTTAAGGGCGACAAGCTCTGCCTCAGGCAGTCGCGGCCGATTCCGGTCCCCTTCAACTACTGCTTCCCCCTGCCCGCCGGCGGCTTCGACACGCCCTGGTCCGGCAAAGCCGTGACAGGCGAGGTCACCTCGATCAAGCTGGTGCACGGTCACACCGGCGGCTGAGCGACCACCGAACAGTCGGGAGCCGGCGGACCGCAGACGCTGGCCAGTGTCTGTTCTTCGACGGAAACCCCGCCCTTGCCGAACACCAGCAGGCGAGTGCCGGCGTAGTTGATCAGATAGGCGGCGATGGAGCCCGCCACCAAGGCCACGAGGGGCAGGGATATCACCGGCCAGTGGCTGGAAACCAGGCTGAGGAAGATCACGTAGTTGCACAGATTGCCAAACCCGTTGGCGATCATGTAGCCGGCCCATTGTCCGGCCAGCTTGCGGAGAGTCAGGCAACGGAACACCAAGAGTCCGTTAATGGCGAAGGTGATCTGCATGGCGCAGATGAGCGAGATGGCGCGGGCCCCCGCCGCCCCCAGTCCCAGATCGATCCCCACTCGCAACAGCACCGCGTCCACGAGAAAGCCGATCAGGCCGACGCCAGCGAACCGCAGCGCCATCCCCGCTTCCCACTTGGCGCCATGATCGGCTTGCATGATTCCCCCGCTCCCGTTCGCCGCTTCTTAGAGCCGGCCGAGCAACAACAGGATCACCACGATGATCAAGACGAGACCCAGTCCGCCGCTGGGGAAGTAGCCCCAGGACCGGCTGTGTCCCCAGTGGGGCAAGGCGCCGACGAGGGCAAGGATCAGGACGATGATCAAAATCGTGCCAAGCATGGCGGCCTCCGAAATCGGCGACCGGCCCAGCGCCCGCCGCACGTCCGCAAAATGGCCGGGCAAGGCCAAGGTTCCCCCGCCGCGGGTTGAACGGGATTCAACGCCGGGCGTTGTGGTTTCATTGTAACCTAGAGGTCTCGGCATGGCCGAACTGAACACCAAAGCGCGCGCGAAACTTTCCAAGAAAGAATTCGCCGAACCGAAGAAGCGCGCCTACCCGATCGAGGACAAATCCCACGCCCGCAACGCCAAGGCGCGGGCCAGCCAGGCCGTCAAGGCTGGCCGCATGTCGAAAGGCGAAGCGGCCGAGATCGACAGGAAGGCCGACGCGGTGTTGGGGAAGGGTTGATCGCAAGCTAGCGTCCGGCCGCCCGCTCCGTCACGCGGCGCTCTTTCTCGCGCCGTGACGGAGGGGCGTCGGCCGCCGCGCATTGGGTCCGGGCGAGACCCAACCCTCTACCAGGGCCGCTGGAAGCTGTTCTCATGCGCCCAGTGGATCTTGGCGGCCACATCGTCCAGCCGCGCTTCGAGATCGGCGGTCTGGTTGTCGGTGAGTTGGCCGTCGTGGTGGTCGCGCATGGCCTCTTCGGTCTCATGGATGCGGTCCAGGTCGTGCTTGACCCGGTCGTATTCGTGGTGATCGAGGTCGCCGCCGTCCCGCGCCTTGTCGAGGCGGCTGTGCAGCCATTCCTCGCGTTCCTTGAGCGTCCAGTCGCCGTGAGCGGGTCCGGCGACAGCGACCGGCGTTTCGTCCTGGGCGTGAAGGGCGGCCAACGGCGCCAGGGCGAACAGGGCCACCGCGCTGCCGGCGCAGAGGGAAATCGGGAAGAACTTCATGGTGAATCTCCTAAATCTGGCCCCCTTGAGACAACACAACGCACCGGTCGGCCATCGGATGCGGCCAGCCGTTGATCGAGGTCATCGCGGTCGAGACCAGCGAGTCCAGGACCGCGACCCTAGCGGGGATCGGCCGGGGCGGCGACGAAGGCGACGGCCGGCAATCCGGATCCGTTGTCGGCGGGTTGCGGGTCCGGCTGACCGACGGCGGCGTTCAGGTCGTCAGAGAGCGCGACGGCGCGAGGGTCACTGGTCCGATCCTCCCCGAGATCCCGCGGCGTCGCCGCATCGACGTCACCGTCCGAGGCCGACGATTCATCCGAGACGCGAACCAGCTTCGGTTGGGGGTCGCGGGAGTCAACGGCGCCGTTGTAATCGTAGGTGGCGGCCTGCGACGTCGGCGGCGCATAAGCGGGGACTGTCGTCTGCGCAAGAGCCAGACTGTCCGCCCTGGCGTCGTATTGAGCATAGACGGCATTCACGGGCCGTAGTCCAAGCTGGGCGACCGCCGCGCCTGCCAACAGGGAAAGCGCCGCGCCGCCGGCCAACATGGACATTTCGAGCCTTCGCACGTGCGTCTCCCGCTCCTCGCCTCTCGTCGCGGCATTAACGCGCCGCACGCCGATCGGATGCGAAGGGAAATTGGGCTTGCGATAAAGGTGAGCTTCGGCGGCCCTCGGCCTTTGGCCTACCGCCGAGCCGGGGGTGCGCCGCCGTCCCGCTGAGTGCGCTCAATCTCGCAATTGAGCTCGGCGCCCATAAGCACGATGACGGCCGACAGCCAGATCCACAACATCAGGGCGATCATGGTGGCTAGGGAACCGTAGGTTCGGCCCAGATGGGCGAATCTGGAGAGATAGAGGGAAAAGACGCCCGACATGGCCAGCCAGACCAGGGTCGCCGCGCCGCTGCCCCAGGTGATCCAACGCCAGCGCGCGAAGGGCCGGCAGGGCCCGAACCGATAGAGAAGGCAAAGGCCGCCGACGCCGGCCATGAGCAGGATCGGCCAGCGCAAGACATTGATCGTCCATTGGGCGTCGGGGCCAAGAAGAGCGCCGACCACGGCGCCCGCGCTGAAGGCGAACACCGCGCCGAACAGAAAGATCAACAGGCCGAACGTGAGGGCGAGGGAAACCAGGCTCGCCTTGATGAGCCCGCGGCGTTCGCGCGCTTCGTAGGCGACGTTCAACCCCACCATCAGGGTTCGCATGGCCCCGTTGGCGCTCCACAGGGAAATCGCTACGCCGACGAACAGGGCCAGGGAAAGGCCGCGCCCGCGCAAGGCCGCCAGGCGGATCAATTCGGAGCCGATGAAGGCCGCGACATCGCGCGGCAGCAGCGCCGCCAGGGCCGCGACATGTCGGGGGGCCTGGCTTACGTCGGCCACCAGGCCATAGAGGGCCACGAAGGCGGCCAGGGCGGGAAAGATCGCCAGCAGTACGCTGAACGCGACGCCGCCGCCGATGATCGAAACATTGTCGCGGTTGAACGCCTTCCACACCCGAAGGAGAATGCCGGTCCAGCCGTGTAGTCGAATGTGGGACGGCCCTCGCGTCTGGCCGGCGGACCCGTTGGTCAAGGCTTCATCGGCGCAACGCCGATCTTCGCCGCGCCCATCCGGCGCCGAATCCCGACGTAAAGCACGAGCACGAGGGCGAGGACGCCGAGGCTGGCGGTCAGTTGGCTGAGCAGGGCCGGGGTGAAGGCCATGGCCACGAGAATGGCCAGGATGGCCGCCACGGTCAGGTAGCTGCCATAGGGATAGAACCACATGCGCACGGTCAGCCGCGGCGACTTTTCCGCTTCCAGCCGCCGGCGCACGGCGATCTCGGCGCAGGCGACGATGAGGTAGATCAGCAGCATCAGGGCGCCGGAGGCGTCGATAAGGAACTGGAACACCGCCTGGGCCGAAATCTTGGAGACCAGCATGGCCGCCACGCCGAAGCCGG